>NZ_JBHVST010000055.1:0-77831 GCF_042885015.1 Streptomyces sp. NPDC058086
CGGTGGCACGGCCCACCAGCAGGGCGTCGGCTCGACCGAGGCCATCCTGACCGACCCCGACGGAGCGCACTTCACCGTCACCTCCAAGGGCGCCGGGTAGCTCGTCGGGCCCCGGCTGCCAGCGCGTCCCCCAGCGCCGTGCGCTCGTAGAGGACGTACTGCCCCTGCCGGTGCGACACCAGCAGTCCGGCCTCGCGCAGCACCGAGAGGTGGGACGAGACGGACGAGGGAGCCAGACCGTGGCGGTTCGCCAGGGTCGTGGTCGAGGCGGGACCGTCGAGGCCGACGAGGACGGCGGCGCGGTGGGGTCCGAGCAGCCGGGCCAGCGCGGCGGGCGCCTCGGTGAGGGCGGCCCCGGTGGGCGGGCCGCCTGCGCCCCGGGCCGGATAGATCACCGTCGGCTGCCAGGGCCGGGCGAAGCCGCTCACCACGTCCGGCCGTACGAAGACACTGGGCATCAGCAGCACACCCCGCCCGTCGGGCCCCTGCGCCTCCTTCAGGTCGGCGTACATGCGCAGGGTGAGGGTGTCGTCCGCCCATTCGATCTCCGGGTGCAGGTCACCGAAGAGCGCTTCGAGGCCGCCGTCCGCCAACTGCCGTGAGCGGTAGGCGATATCGGCCTCCAGGAGAGCCTGGTGGCGAGGCCAGTCCGGCGCGAGCAACGCGTGCCAGGCCCGCTCCGTGAGGTCGGCGAGGCGTCGCACGGTGCCCGCCGGGTCCTCCAACGCCGCCCGCCCGTACGGCGATGCGGCGGCGCCGGGTGTGCAGGCGAGCGAACGCGCCAGCTCGGTACGGGCCATGGCGGGGTCGGTGGCGCGCATCAGGGCCAGCTCCTCGTCGAAGGAGGCGTTCGGCGTCCGCGGCGGCGGTCCCAGGAAGTCCGGGGTGTAACCGCCCTTGCGCGGGATGAACAGCCACAGCTCCGTCAGTTCCAGGCCCGCCACGATGTCGCGCACGCGGCGCAGCCAGTCCCGGTGGAAGGCGTGCCGGTCCGGACGCCGCAGCATGCGCAGCGCCTCGTGCGTCTGGCAGAGCGGGGACACCGCGAACCGGCAGCGCGTCAGATCGTCGGTACCGAGGTGCAGGGTCAGCGGCAAAACAGTCTCCGACGGGTCTTCAGCCGAGCTCACTGGGTCGGGATGAGCGATTCGGCTCCAGCCGAAAGAGTAGTGGGCCGCGCGAGGGCCCCGCACGCTGGCCCGTGGCCGCGTTCGGCCGCCTGCCCCCTCCCATACCCCCTCAACACCCCCTCGCAGAAAGGCTCGTGGATGGCGAGCGTACGTCTCACCGCCTGGCGCAGGGCCACCGTCGTCGCCGCGCTCATGCTGGCCGCGTTCACCTTCAACACCACGGAGAATCTCCCCGTCGGACTGCTGCCGCTCATCGCGGACGACCTGCGTGTGTCGCTCTCCTCCGTCGGGCTGCTGGTCACCGGGTACGGCCTGACCGTGGCCGTCGTCTCGCTGCCCGTCGCGCACCTGACCCGGTCGATCCCGCGCCGCCAGGTGCTGTCGGGCCTGCTGGGACTGCTCGTGGTGGCCAGCTGGATGTCGGCACTGGGCGGTGTCTCGTACGGCTTCCTGCTCGCGGCACGGATCGCGACCGCGCTGGCCCAGGCGCTGTTCTGGGCGGTGATGGGTCCGGTCGCCGTGGGGTTGTTCCCGCCCGAGCGGCGCGGGCGGGTGATCGGGCTGCTGTCCGTCGGGGGCTCACTCGCCACGGTGCTCGGGGTTCCGGCGGGTACCTGGCTGGGCGGGCACAGCGGCTGGCGGGCGCCCTTCGTGGTGCTCGGCGCGCTCGGCCTCGTCGCGCTCGTCGCCGTCGCCGTCCTGCTGCCGACCTCACGCCCGGACGAGGGGCACGCGGCGTACGGAGCGGCTCCCGACGTCCGCCGGTTCGCCGTGGTGCTGGCGACCACCGCGCTGTCGGTCACCGGCGCCTTCGCGGGATTCACGTACGTCGTCGCCTTCCTCTACGAGGTGGGCGGTTTCTCCAAGGATTCGGTGAGCGCCGTGCTGCTGGCGTTCGGGGTGGCGGGCATCGCGGGTGTCTCGGCGGCCGGCCCGCTCCTCGACCGCTTTCCGCGCGCGACGCTGACGGTCCCGGTGACGACCCAGGCGGTGGCGTTGCTCGGGCTGTACCTCGGCGGCGGGCGCAGCCAGGTGGCGACCGTCGCCCTGCTGATGATCCTGGGCGCGTCGGTGGGCCCCGTCTTCATGGCCACGCAGAGTCAGGTCCTCCACGTCGCGCCCGGCCGCACGGAGCTCGCCCTGGCGGCGAACTCGGCCGCCTTCAACGCGGGCGTCGCGGCGGGCGCGCTGACCGGCGGCGCCCTGCTCCACGCCGCCGGGGTGCGCGGGACGTTCCTGGCCGGCGGAGTGCTCACTCTCGGCGCCCTGGCCGCCCTGACCTGGCCCGCGACCGGCTGGTCGCGGGCCAGGCCCGACGGTCAGGACAGTGGTTCGGCGGTGGGCACCATCGGCGACTGGTAGCCGCCGCTGGCCAGCATCCTTACTTCTCCCGCCGTGCTGATCTCGGCGCGGAGGATGCCGGTGGGGTCGGAGTACACCGGGTTCCCGCCCGGGCCAAGGGCGGCGGTCCGTTCGACGACCACCTCGTCGGTGATGACGCCGACGCCTGATTCCTGATGGGTGAAGAGCAACCGGTAGCGGTCCGGAGTGTGCATGACGACCTCCCGTACCCGAGACGAGCCAGAGCTACATATGCGGGCAAATCGGCCCTCCTCCATGATGCGGCCAGAACAGCCCGACAGCAGCACTCGCCGAACAGCCGGTGCCACGGGGCCCGGACCGGGCCCTGTCACACCACGTGCTGCCCCTCGCCTCAGGGCGCCCGGCAGTGTAGACATAGGCCATGGTCCGGCTCTTGGGTCGATCCCGGACTCGGTCGACCCCTCGCCCAGGCGGTCCGCGCGCGCGGCGCAGACCCGCGTCGGGACCGCGGTCCGCGCTGGGCGGACGCAGCGTCGCCGGCCAGGTGTTCGTGCTGCAAGTGGTGATCGTGCTGCTGCTGATCGTCTCCGCGGTGGTGGCGCTGGTGCTGCAGGTACGGCACGACAGCACGCAGGAGGCCCGCAACCGTTCGCTGGCCGTCGCCGAGACGTTCGCCAACGCGCCCGGCACCCGTGAGGCGCTGAGCAGCCCCCACCCCACGCTCGTGCTGCAGCCGCGGGCCGAGGCCGCCCGCAAGCACTCCCACGTGGACTTCATCGTCGTGATGAACACCGACGGGATCCGCTACACCCACCCCAAACCGGACCGGATCGGAAAGAAGTTCGTCGGGAACACCGCCCCCGTGCTGGCCGGCCAGTCCATCACCGAGGAGATCAACGGCACCATCGGGCCGCTGGTGCAGGCCACGGTTCCCGTCAAGGCGCCCGACGGCAAGGTCGTGGGCATGGTGTCGGCCGGTATCACGACCGCCAAAGTGGGCGGAGCCGCGGACCGGCAGCTGCCCCTCCTGCTGGGCGCCGCGGCCGCCGCGCTCGCCCTGGCCACCGGGGGTACGGCGCTCGTGAGCCGGCGCCTGCTGCGCCAGACACACGGCCTGGGCCCGTACGAGATGACCCGGATGTACGAGCACCACGACGCGGTGCTGCACGCCGTCCGGGAGGGGGTGATCATCGCCGGCGGCGAGGGACGACTGCTGCTCGCCAACGACGAGGCACAGCGCCTGCTCGACCTGCCAGCCGACGCCGAGGGGCGACATGTCCTGGAACTGGGCCTCGAGGCGGACACCGCCGACCTGCTGGCCTCGGGACGGGTCGCCACGGACGAGGTGCACCTGGTCGGGGACCGGCTGCTGGCCATCAACCAGCGGCCCACGGACCTCCAGGGCGGCCCGCCCGGCAGTGTGGCCACCCTGCGCGACTCGACCGAGCTGCGCGCGCTGTCCGGCCGGGCCGAGTTGGCGCGCGAGCGCCTCAAGCTCCTGTACGACATCGGGGTGGGCGTCGGCACCAGTCTGGACGTGACCCGCACCGCCGAGACGCTGGCCGAGGTGGCCGTTCCGCGGTTCGCGGACTTCGCCACCGTGGACCTGGCGGACGCCGTACTGAACGGGGAGGAGCCGGACGGGGCCACCGAACTGCGCCGTACCGCGTGCAGCGGCATCAGCAAGGACGCCCCGCTCTACCCGGTCGGCGAGAAGATCCGCTTCGTCGCCTCCACTCCCCAGGCCCGAAGCCTGCGCACGGGCGAGGCCGTCGTCGAGCCCGACCTCGAAGGTGCCCCCGGCTGGCTCGCCCAGGACCTGGAACGCACGACGCAGGTGGTGGAGTACGGCATCCACTCACTGATCACGGTGCCCCTGCGGGTGGGCCCCCTGGTGATGGGCGTCGTCAACTTCTGGCGCTCACGGAAGCCCGAGCCCTTCGACGAGGAGGAGCTGGCCCTCGCCGAGGAACTGGTCGCCCGTGCCGCCGTCTCCATCGACAACGCGCGCCGCTACACGCGCGAGCACACCATGGCCGTGACCCTGCAGCGCAGTCTGCTGCCGCGCAACCTGCCCGAGCAGAGCGCCCTGGACATCGCCTACCGCTATCTTCCCGCGCAGGCGGGGGTGGGCGGGGACTGGTTCGACGTGCTGCCGCTGTCCGGCGCCCGGGTCGCCGTCGTCGTGGGCGATGTCGTCGGCCACGGACTGCACGCGGCGGCCACGATGGGACGCCTGCGGACCGCCGTCCACAACTTCTCCGCCCTGGACCTGCCGCCGGACGAGATCATCGGGCTCCTCGACGAGCTGGTCGGCCGCATCGACCAGGACGAGGCGGCGGCGGACAGCAGCGCCGCGATCACCGGCGCCACCTGCCTGTACGCCGTCTACGACCCGACCTCCCGGCTCTGCACCGTCGCCCGGGCCGGCCATCCGCCCCCGGCGCTGGTCCGTCCCGACGGCAGCGTGGAGTTCCCCGAAGTGCCCGCCGGTCCTCCGCTGGGGCTCGGGGGTCTGCCGTTCGAGACGGCCGAGCTCAAGCTGGAGGAGGGCAGCCGCCTGGTGCTCTACACGGACGGGCTGGTCGAGGACCGGGAACGGGACATCGACGAGGGGCTCGAGCTGCTGCGCGCCGCCCTCACGGGGGTCGACCGGTCACCGGAGGACACCTGTCAGGCGGTCCTGGACGCCCTGCTCCCGGCACGCCCGAGCGACGACATCGCCCTGATCGTCGCGGGCACCCGCGCGCTCGGCGCCGAGCACATCGCCGAGTGGCAGGTGCCGTCCGAACCGGCGGCGGTGGGGGAGGTACGCGCCTCGGTCACCCGGCAGCTCGCGGAGTGGGGCCTCGACGACATGGCGTTCACCACCGAGTTGATCCTGAGCGAACTGGTCACGAACGCCATCCGCTACGGCAGTGGCACCATCCAGGTCCGCGTGCTGCGGGACCGCAGCCTGATCTGCGAGGTCTCGGACAACAGCAGCACCTCACCCCGCCTGCGGTACGCGGCCATCACGGACGAGGGCGGACGCGGCCTGTTCCTCGTCGCCCAGCTCGCCGAACGCTGGGGCACGCGCTACACCCCGGCCGGGAAGGTCATCTGGGCCGAACAACCGCTGCCCTGAGCGGCTCGCGGAAGGGTTCACGGTCTCGATCCGGTCCCCCGGCGCGACGAATTCCGTGGTTGCCGGTCCAATGGAGGTGACGGGATACACCGGTACGACATGTGCCGTCGCGTCCATGGGGCCCCGCGGCGGTGCACTGGAGGTCCGCGATGCCCACTGCTCTCCGGCTGCTGCCCGCCCTCTCGCCCGACCATCGGGAACGGCTGATGTCCCTGGCCCGGGAGGTCTCCTTCCCGGCGGACGGAAAGATCTTCGAGGCAGGGGGAACCGCGGACCGTTTCTGGGTGATCCGCTCCGGAACGGTCTCCCTGTACCAGCGGGTCGTCGGAGAGCGACGCATCTCCGTGGCGACACTGGGGCCCGGCGATCTGCTCGGCTGGTCGTGGCTGTTCCCGCCGCACCACTGGGACTTCGGCGCCGAGGCGTTCAGTCCCGTACGCGCGTACGAGTTCGATGCCGCGAAGGTGCGCACGCTCTGCGACCAGGATCCGGCCCTGGAACTGTCGCTGACCCGGACGATCGCCGCGATCCTCGCGCACCGGCTGGAGACGACCCGGGCGGCCCTGATCGAACACTACGCGCGCCACGGCGGCGGCAGCGTGCGCTGAGGTGAGCGGCAGAGGGCCGGGCTGCGATAGGAATCTCACGTGAACCAGACTCCTGACCGCAACGAGACGTCCTTCGAGCTCCTGCCCGGTGCCCCCGACTCCCCCGTCATCCTGCACGTCCCGCACTCCTCGCGGCACATTCCGGCGCCGGTGCGCGCCGGCATCGCGCTCGACGACGCCGCGCTGGAGCGGGAGTTGGACCACATCACGGACGCGCACACCGCGGAGCTGGCCGCGGCCGCGGCGCGGGCGTCCGGGGTCACGCCGTGGAGGTTCGTGAACCGGCTGTCCCGGCTGGTGGTCGATCCCGAACGCTTTCCCGACGAACGGGAGGAGATGCTGTCCGTCGGAATGGGCGCGGTCTACACACGCACGACCCGTCGCACACCGTTGCGGGCAGCCGACGTCGACCCACGGCCACTGCTCGAGCGCTACTTCCACCCGTACGCGGCGGCCATGACCGCGGCGGTGGCCGACCGACTCGCCGTCACCGGGCGGGCGGTGATCGTCGACGTCCACTCGTATCCGACGGCCAGGCTGCCGTACGAGCTGCACGGCGACGGTCCGCGACCGCAGATCTGTCTGGGGACCGACTCCTTTCACACGCCGCCCGAGCTGGTCACCCTCGCGGAGAAGGCGTTCGCGGGCCTGAGCGGTGTCGGGATCGACAGCCCGTTCTCCGGCGCGTACGTCCCGCTGCGCTTCTACGAGCGGGAGCCGCGGGTCACCGCCCTGATGGTGGAGATCCGGCGGGACACGTACATGACCGAACCGGGAGGCCCCACGGGCCCGGGGTTCTCACGGCTCGCCTCGGCGCTGACGGCTCTCGTCGACGCCATGGTCAGCGAGTGAAACGCCAACAGGTCTGACTGAAACGCTTGCCCCTGCCGAACCCGAAGACGGTGTGCGGCGCCACCTCGAAGACCAGGGCGAGGCCCGCGTCCCTGCTTTCCTCAGTCGACGGCGGCGCCGCAGCCGCCGTGGCGGAGTCGAAGGCCCCGTTGCGCACCTCGAAGTGCCACTCCGGCCCGTACTTCGCCTCCCACGCCGCCGCCAGCCCGGCCAGCCGCTTCTCGTCGGTGATACGGACCGCGTCGCCCTCGACCACCAGGTCGGGGCCCTCGCCGTAGGCGTTGGTGCCGGTGGTGAGAACGACATGCGGGTTGGCGGCGAGGTTGAGCCCCTTGCGCTCCTGCGCGCCGGTGGCGAAGTGGAGCGCCCCGTTCAGCCACACCGACAGCAGTGGGGTCACGTGGGGTCGGCCGTCCGGACGCACCGTCGACAGCCAGAAGATCTCGGCCTTCTCCAGGCGGGACGCGGCCTCCGCCCAGGGGGTGGCGGTGGCCCCAGGGGAGCTGTAGCGCGCGTCCAGATCGGTCTGCGGTTCCTGCGTCTGTGCCCGTGTCGGCATGGCGGAGTCCTCTCGGTCCTCGGTCCTCACCCATGGTTCCCGTGAAGTGCTGACTCCGCGCGCGGATCCCTCTAGGGTCGGGATGAGCAATCGCTCAGCCACGAGCCCGGGGAGGGCACGGGATCATGCCGGTCGTCGACGCGTGGATGCAGCACCCCACACCGCGCCACTCCAACCACGAGATGTTCGAGTCGCTGCGCCGCTGGACCGGCATGGGGCTGCTGGAGGAGCCGCTTCCGGTGAAGGTCACGGTGGCCGCGCTGGCGGCTGCCGACGTGGAGATCGGGCTGTCCGCGGCCTGGTACGGGCCACAGGGGCCCCTCATCGACAACGACGAGGTCGCCGAGTTCGTCGCCCGGTCCGAAGGGCGGCTGCGCGGGGTCGCGGGCGTGGACCTGGCCAAGCCCGTCGCGGCCGTGCGGGAGCTGCGGCGAGCCGTCCAGGAGCTGGGTTTCGTGGCCCTCAGGATCGTGCCGTGGCTGTGGCAGCTGCCGCCCACCGACCGGCTCTACTACCCGCTGTACACCGCCTGCGTCGAGCTGGGCATCCCCTTCTGCACCCAGGTCGGACACACCGGACCGCTGCGTCCCTCCGAGACCGGCCGGCCGATCCCGTACATCGACCAGGTCGCGCTGGACTTCCCCGAACTGACCATCGTCTGCGGGCACATCGGCTACCCGTGGACCACGGAGATGATCTCGGTGGCCGACAAGCACCCCAACGTTCACATCGACACCAGCGCCTACACCGCACGCCGCTACCCGGCCGAACTGGTCGACTATCTGCGCGGCCGGGGACGGCGCAAGGTCCTCTTCGGCTCCAACTACCCCATGATCACGCCGAGTCAGGCCCTGGAGCACCTTTCCGACCTGCGTCTCGACGAGGAGACCACCGAGTTGTTCCTGTCGGGCAATGCCCGCCGCGTCTTCCGCCTCGGGGATCATTCGTAGATGCTGGGGCAAGGTACACGTTCGACCCCGAGGTGAGGGCAGCCCGTCGATGGCTTTGCAGATCAGCGCCACCAACCCTGAGCACCCCGCGCTCCTGCTCGAACTGCCCTGGCAGCTGCCGCTGGAAGAGTGGCCGGAGCACTACCTGGTCCCGCTGCCGCGCGGCATCTCGCGGCACGTGGTGCGCTACGCGCGCGCCGGGACCGAGGTCGTCGCCGTCAAGGAGCTCGCCGAGCGGCCCGCCCTGCGCGAGTACGAGCTGCTGCGCAGCCTGGACCGGCTCTCCATCCCCGCCGTGGACCCGCTCGCCGTGGTCACCGGGCGCACCGACGGCGAGGGCGGTCCGCTGGAGCCCGTCCTCATCACCCGGCACCTGGGCAGCTCGATGCCGTACCGGTCGATGTTCGAGACGACCATGCGGCCCGCCACGATGCACCGCCTGATGGACGCGCTCGCTGTGCTGCTGGTGCGGCTGCATCTGGCGGGGTTCGCGTGGGGCGACTGCTCGCTGTCGAACACGCTGTTCCGGCGCGACGCCGGAGCGTACGCGGCGTATCTCGTGGACGCCGAGACCGGGGAGCTGCACCCTCAACTGAGCAATGGGCAACGGGAGTACGACCTCGATCTCGCCCGTGTCAACATCAGTGGGGAGCTGCTGGACCTGGAGGCGGCCGGGGCCCTGCACCCCTCCGTCGACCCGATCGAGTTCGGCATGGAGATCTGCGCGCGCTACCAGAGCCTGTGGGAGGAGCTGACCCGTACGTCCGTCTACCCGGCGGGCAAGCACCACTACATCGACCGCCGGATCCGGCGCCTGAACGACCTCGGTTTCGACGTCGCCGAGATGCAGATAGCGCACTCCTCGAACGGGGACACGGTGACCTTCGTGCCCAAGGTCGTCGACGCCGGCCACCACCAGCGCCAGCTGCTGCGGCTGACCGGGCTCGACGCCGAGGAGAACCAGGCGCGACGGCTCCTGAACGACCTGGAGAGCTGGATGGCCACCCAGGACGACTACACGCCCGGCGACCCCCTGACCGCCCGCCCGGAGGTCCTCGCCCACCGCTGGGTGCGGGACGTGTTCCGGCCGACCGTCCGGGCCGTGCCACTGGACCTGCGCGGCTCCATGGACCCGGCGGAGATCTACCACGAGCTGCTCGAACATCGCTGGTACCTGTCCGAGCAGGCCCAGCACGACATCGGCCTGGACACCGCCGTGGAGGACTACGTCACCAACATCCTCCCCAAGATGCGGGAGTCCCTGCTGCCACCGGCGGATGCCCCCGCAGGGCCCGCGTGAAGCGGTTCCAGAGCGAAGGCGACCGTTCGTACATACGATTGAGAACGACACTGTCCTGCTCGGGGTGGGAGACGTATGGCACAGGCCGCCGCTACAGCGCGGACCGTCATTCTGACCGTGGATGACGATCCCGGGGTGTCGCGCGCCGTGGCGCGCGACCTCAGGCGCCGCTACGGCGAGTCGCACCGGATCGTGCGCGCGGAGTCCGGGGAGGCCGCGCTGGACGCGCTCAAGGAGCTGAAGTTGCGGGGCGACCAGGTGGCGGTGATCCTCGCCGACTACCGGATGCCGCAGATGAACGGCATCGAGTTCCTGGAGCAGGCGCTCGACGTGTACCCCGGCGCACGCCGGGTGCTGCTGACCGCGTACGCGGACACGAACGCGGCGATCGACGCGATCAACGTGATCGACCTGGACCACTATCTGCTCAAGCCGTGGGATCCGCCGGAGGAGAAGCTCTATCCGGTCCTCGACGATCTCCTGGACGCCTGGCGGACCAGCGACTACCGGCCCGTGGCGACCTGCAAAGTGGTCGGGCACCGGTGGTCGGCGCGCTCCTCGGACGTACGGGAGTTCCTGGCCCGCAACCAGGTGCCGTACCGCTGGTACTCGTCCGACACGCCGGAGGGGCAGCGGCTGCTGTCCGCGGCCGGTCAGGACGGGGAGCGGCTGCCGCTGGTGATCACGCCGGACGGTACGCCGCTGGTCGAGCCCGACGACCCGGATCTCGCGGCGCGGGTCGGCCTGGCCACGACGCCGACGTCGGAGTTCTACGACCTCGTCGTCATCGGCGGCGGTCCGGCCGGACTCGGAGCCGCCGTGTACGGCGCGTCCGAGGGGCTGCGGACCGTGCTCGTGGAGCGCTCGGCGACCGGCGGGCAGGCCGGGCAGAGCTCGCGCATCGAGAACTACCTCGGCTTCCCGGACGGGGTGTCCGGGGGCCAGCTCACCGACCGGGCGCGGCGGCAGGCGGCGAAGTTCGGCGCCGAGATCCTCACCGCGCGCGAAGTGACCGGCCTCGAGGTCACCGGAGCGTCCCGAACCATCCGTTTCTCGGACGGCTCGGCGATCTCCGCGCACGCGGTGATCCTCGCGACCGGCGTCTCGTACCGGCAGTTGCAGGCGCCCGGTCTGGCCGACCTCACCGGATGCGGCGTCTTCTACGGTTCGGCGCTGACCGAGGCGGCCGCCTGCCAGGGCCACGACGTGTACATCGTGGGCGGGGCGAACTCGGCCGGGCAGGCCGCCATGTACCTGTCGCGCGGCGCGAAGTCGGTCACCCTCCTCGTACGGGGAACGTCGTTGTCCGCCTCGATGTCGCACTATCTGATCCAGCAGATCGAGGAGGCGCCCAACATCACGGTGCGCACCTGCACGGTCGTCGACGCGGCTCACGGCACGGACCATCTGGAGCAGCTCACCCTGCGGGACGTGACGAGCGGGCACACCGAACTCGTCGACGCGCAGTGGATGTTCGTGTTCATCGGCGCGGCCCCGCTCACCGACTGGCTGGAGGGAACCGTGCTGCGGGACGGGCGCGGATTCATCCCGGCGGGTCCCGACATGACCATCGACGGGCAGCCGCCCAAGGGCTGGGAGCTGGACCGGCCGCCGTACCACCTGGAGACCAACATTCCCGGCGTGTTCGTGGCCGGGGACGCGCGTGCCGAGTCCGCGAAGCGGGTCGCTTCCGCGGTCGGAGAGGGAGCCATGGCCGTCATGCTCGTCCACCGTTATCTGGAGCAGTCATGAGCGGGCGGCCGATGCCGTGCGACATGGCGGAACTGAGCACGCTGTTCCTGTTCGAGAAGCTGGACGCGGACCAGCTGGGGCGGCTGTGCCGGGAAGGCCGGGTGGAGGAGTTCGACCCGGGTCCCGTCTACATCGAGGGCGATCCGGCCACCTGCTTCTTCGTGCTCCTCGAAGGCACCCTGGTGATGTCGCGCCGGGTCGGGGCCGACGACGTGGAGACCACCCGCAGCTCCCAGCGCGGGGTGTACGCGGGGGCCACGCAGGCTTATGTGAGCGGGCCGGACCAGGCGAACTACAGGGGCTCCCTCCGCGTCACCGTGCCCTCCCGGTTCTTCATCCTGCCCGCCGAGACCTTCTCCTCGATCATGCGGGACTGGTTCCCCATGGCCGTACACCTGTTGGAAGGGCTCTTCTACGGCACCCAGAACGCCCAGCGGACCATTGGGCAGCGCGAACGACTGCTGGCGCTCGGTTCGCTGTCGGCCGGGCTGACGCACGAGCTCAACAATCCGGCCGCGGCGGCGGTCCGGGCCACCTCCGCGCTGCGGGAGCGGGTCGCGAAGATGCGGCAGAAGCTCGGCGTGATCGCCGCGGGCCCCTACAAGCGACACACTCTGGAAATCCTGGTCGAGATCCAGGAGCGCACCGCCGAGCGGGTCGCCAAGGCCACGCCGCTGAGCCCGCTGGAGACCTCCGACCGGGAGGACGCGCTCGCCGACTGGCTGGACGACCACGACATCGCGGGCGGCTGGCAGCTCGCGCCGACGTTCGTGCAGGCAGGGCTCGACACGGACTGGCTGGACCAGGTCGCGGCGGCCGTGGACGAGGAGACGCTCCAGGGCGCGGTCCACTGGCTGAACTACACCGTGGAGACCGAGCTCCTCATGAACGAGATCGAGGACTCCACGACCCGTATCACGCACCTCGTGGACGCGGCCAAGCAGTACTCGCAGCTCGACCGCGCGCCCTATCAGGTCGTCGACGTCCACGACCTCCTGGACAGCACGCTGATGATGCTCTCCGGGAAGATCGGCTCCGGCGTCAAGGTCGTCAAGGACTTCGACCGTACGCTGCCGAAGATCCCCGCGTATCCGGGCGAGTTGAACCAGGTGTGGACGAACCTCATCGACAACGCCGTCTCGGCGATGGACGGCGAGGGGACCCTGACCGTGCGCACCGCACTCGACCACGACGATCTGCTCGTCGAGTTCCGCGACACCGGTCCCGGGGTACCGGCCGAGATCCGCGACCGCATCTTCGACCCGTTCTTCACCACCAAGCCGGTCGGTGAGGGGACGGGGCTCGGTCTGGACATCTCGTTTCGGATTGTTGTCAACAAGCACCACGGGAGTATTCACGTGCAGTCCGTCCCGGGCGACACCCGTTTCCAGGTACGCCTTCCCCTGACCGTCGCGGACACCGAAACACCCGAGGAGTCTTCATGAGCCTGCCCGCCGGAATCGATCCGAGTGTCCCGCCAAGCGGTCCGGGGTGCGGGGACTGCGACGCCGCCGGCGGCTGGTGGTTCCACCTGCGCCGCTGTGCGCAGTGCGGCCACATCGGCTGTTGCGACGACTCGCCCGCCAAGCACGCCACGGCGCACGCGAAGAGCACCGGCCATCCCATCATCCGCAGCTTCGAACCCGGCGAGGCCTGGTTCTGGAACTTCGACACGTCCGAGCTGTACGAGTCCGGCCCGGACCTCGCTCCCCCGGTGAGCCACCCCGAGGACCAGCCGACACCGGGTCCCGCGGGGCGAGTGCCGGCGAACTGGGCGAGCACGCTGGGCTGACCTGCCGGCCCGTACCTTCAGCCCCGAGCCTTCAGTGGACGTCAGCGCACTGAGTGGCCGTACATCTCGCCCAAGGGCTCGGCGAGGAGTTCGACACGGGCGCCGTCGGGGTCGCGGAAGTAGAGCGAACTGCCGCTCTCCTCCTCGTAGTCGACCCCGGCGGCGTCGAGCCGCTCGCGCAGCCGCTGCCAGGTGGTGGGGTCGACGGAGATGGCCAGGTGGTGCAGTCCGCCGAGCACCTCGGCGTAGGGGCCGAGGTCGAGGCCGGGGAAGTCGAAGAAGGCCAGCAGGTTGCCATTGCCGACGTCGAAGAAGAAGTGGGTGGAACCCTTGTAGTCGCGGTTCTCGATCACCTCGGTGAGCGGGAACTCCAGGATGCCCTGGTAGAAGCGGACGGTCCGCTCGACGTCCGCGGAGAGCAGCGCCACGTGGTGCACTCCGCGCGCGGAACTCGCCGGCCGGTCCGAGGCCAGATGCGTGTCGCGGATGCGCGTACGCTCCGCCTCGATCGCCGCGACATCCAGGGGCTCCAGCGCACTCATGGGAAACTCCGTCCGCCATTCAACCACTTTGTTGCCACTCTAGACCTCGCGGCCGCACGTGGGCCACGGTCGGTGGCGGTCACGGTGTCCTCGGTCGAGCGGGGGCTCTGTCGCGGCCGCCGGGGCGCCAAGGCTGAACCGGCGCCACTGGTCACTCGGTTGCCCTGACCGCGTCCCGCCCGCCTCGGCTGTCGTGCTGGACCTTGCGTTGGAGATCGGCCACGCGATGGAGAGCCGTCTTGAAGGCGGTGTACTCCTGCTTGCCCAGTGCCTTCGCGTGGCGTTCCTCGATCGTGCGCATGATGGAGGCGGCGGCCTCCATCTGGAGCAGCCCACGCTCGGTGGGGCAGATCAGTTTGGCCCGGCGGTCCCCGGGATCGGGTTTGCGTTCGACGTAACCCAGGCGTTCGAGGTCGTCGACGAGGGAGCCGATGACCTGCTTGTGCTGTCCGGAGACGCGGGCGAGTTCGCTGGCACGGATGCCGTCGGCACGCAGGTGGGCGAGAACGGCGCCGGCGCGGGGCTGGATGTCGTCGAAGCCCTGCTCGCCGAGCACCGTGAACAGCTCACGCTGAACGGAGAAGAGGACCTGGGCGGCGAGCACGCCGAGGTCCGGTTGCGCGGTCCGGTGCCCGGTCAACGCCTCTCCCGTCTTGGCGGTCGTCCGCCACTGTGCTGTGTGACCAGCGAATTCAGTCGCACGCCCGATGGGCCCGGACATCGTCGCCCCGACCCGGGCGCCCCGCCCCGACCGGTGCTTGCACTCCGGGGGGCCGAGGTATAGCTTCGAATTGTCACTAAAACTGACTATCAAGTTTAGTGACCAATGACGCTGTGGCTCAACCCTCAAGGAGCGGAAAATGAGCGAGCGCAGCAAGTTCTTGGAATCGATCACCCGGGAGAACGCCGCCGTGGTGCTGGTCGACCACCAGGTAGGCCTCCTGTCCGGCGTCCGGGACATCCCGGTCGGCGAGCTGAAGCACAACGTGGTGGCTCTGGCACGGGCAGCGACCGTGTTGGACATCCCGCTGGTCGTCACCACCACCGCGGCCGAGAGCATGTGGGGGCCGACCGCCCCCGAACTGGTCGAGGCGCTGCCGGCCGGACAGAAGATCATCGACCGCAGCACGGTCAACGCCTGGCACGACGACCGGGTCCGCGAGGCCATCGAGGCCACCGGCCGGCAGAAGCTGATCTTCGCCGGCGTGTCGCTCGAGGTGTGCGCGGCACTGCCCGCGATCTCCGCGACGGCCGCCGGGTACGACGCGTACGTCGCCGTGGACGCCTCCGGCACCTTCAGCCAGGCCAAGCGGGAGGCCGGACTGCTGCGCATCCAGCAGGCTGGCGTCGTCGTCAGCGACTACGCCACCCTCATGGTCGAGGCACTGGCCGACAACGCCGCCCCCGAGTCCGGCGCCGTCTACGCCGCCCTCGACATGCCGTTCGCCGTCCTGGTCGGCCAGATCTCCGCGGCCTACCAGGCCTAGGGCCAGTTGTTTTGATCAGGGCTGAGCCGCTTGATCAGGCCTGAGCCGCGCGGTCTGATCAAGCGCCGTCCCGCTCGGTGATCAGGTGGATCCATGAGCCGTACTTGCCCCTGCTGACAGGAATCGGACCCGTCAGGTCCCCCCATGCAACGGCCTGCTGGGCGCGGCCGGCCGCAGCGAGGTGAGGCCCGCCATCTCCTCCTCCGAGAGCCGCAGCGCGCCGGCCGCCATGTTCTGCGCGAGGTGGTCCGGATCGCCGGTGCCCGGGATCGCCAGCACGTGCGGCCCCTGCTGCAAGGTCCACGCCAGGCGGACCTGCGCGACGGACACACCGTGTGCGCGGGCGACGGCGTACACCGCCTCGCTGTCGCGGGCAGCCGGACCCGCCTCGCGCCCGGAACCGGCGATCGCGAAGAACGCGACGAAGGCGAGGCCGAGTTCACCGCAGAGCCGCAGGAGAGCCCGGCCCTCGCTCAACTCGCCTATCCCGTACGGGTTCTGCACGCACACGACCGGGGCGATGGCCCGTGCCTCGGCCAGTTGCTCGGACGTGACGTTGGAGATACCAAGGTGGCGGATCAGTCCGGCATCGCGCAGTTCGGCCAACGCGCCGAAGTGCTCAGCGATCGAGCCGGTCCGCCGACTCGGCGGCACGCGCAGGTTCACCACGTCCAGGTGATCGCGGGCGAGTTGGCGCAGGTTCTCATCGACCTGGCCGCGCAACTGCGCCGGTGTGGCCCACCACCACGCGCCCGAGGGATCGCGGCCCGGCCAGACCTTGGTGGTGATGACCAGATCCTCCGGGTACGGCGCCAGCGCCCGGTTGATCAGCTCGTTGGCGGAGCGTGTCGCCGAGAAGTAGAACGCGGCGGTGTCGATGTGGTTCACGCCGAGCTCGACCGCCCGCCGGAGCACGCCGATCGACCGTTCGCGGTCGCGCGGCGCGCCGCGGTCGAAGGGCGCGGTACCGGTCAGGCGCATCGCGCCGAACCCGACGCGGTTGACGGTCAGGTCACCGAGTTGCCAAGTACTTGTGGCTGCCGCGGTGTTCGTCCGTGGGCTCATGACATGGATCTCCTCTCGCGGGCTGGGAACACGGAACCAATGGGCGGTGTGGCGCATTCAGGTGGCTCGGTTGATGAGTACCTTCGAGGCGGTTCCACCAGTGCCGGGGCAGGCTGGACCGGGCACGAAAAAAGCCTCCCCGGCGGATCGGAATCCGCACCGAGAAGGCTCATGTGACGACGAACATCTTAGCAGCGTGGACAGGGCATCCACCAGCAGGTCATCGAACTCGACCCGTTTCGGCAGGCAGCAGCGTGGGGTCGCGGGTGTTGGCCGGTGCGGGCTCGGTGACCAGGGGAATTCCCTGGCCATCAGTCTTCACGGCGGTCCTGGTGGGGGTCGCTCCAGTCTCCTGGGCACGGCGGTGTCGGTCGGCGTTGACCGGTCAGGACGCCGCGTTCATCACGTCGAGTGCGCTCTGCTGGCGGGCGGCGTCCGTGGAGTCGATCGGCCCGGCCCAGTGCAATCCGTACGCGTCGAGGGCGTTGCGGTCGTGGGCGTAGGCGGAGTCGGCCTGCCGCGTGAGGTACGAGGTGTAGGGGCGGTCGGACAGTTGGGCGTTGAAGGCGCTCAGCCCGCGGACGTAGGCGCCCTTGAAGGTCGGCCCGTCGGCCCCGCAGCCGTTCGTCTCGCACGGCTCGCGCAGAATTCCACCGGAGTTCAGCGCCGTGGAGGTGGTCGAGGCGTCACCGATCTGGCGACCCGTGGTCAGCAGGGCCGAGTCCCCCGTCGCGCGGTACAGCTCGGCCAGTCCGCCGAGGAGTACGCCCTGGTTGTACGACCATGCCGTGGCCCCGTTGTTGCGGCAGGTCGACAGGTCGATACCGTCGTTGACGAGGTGCGAACTGTTGATCACGCCGGTGCCTTTGAACCACGACCACTCGGCGTTCGCCCGGCCGAGATGGACCGTGTCGCCGCCGATGCGGTTGTGCAGGGCGGCGTTCAGCTCCAGGTAGAGGGAGTTGGCGATCGCGTTCTTGTACGTCTTCGCCGTGCTCCACCACACCCCACCCCCGCACGTCGAGTCCCAGTACTGCGCCATGTAGTCCGCGTCGGCACGGGCGGTGTCCAGATAGCGGCTGTCACCGGTCAGGTCGTACGCGGCGACCCAGGCGAGCCCCCACCAGCCGGTGTCGTCGATGTAGTCGTTGCGGAACTGGCCGCCCTGTGCCCCGAGTTGACGGTCGTAGGTGTTCGCGATGGCGTACTTGTAACTGGGCATTCCGGTGACGCGGATGTTGTTGATGATCGCGGTCAGGGCGTTGGCGGAGTTCCACCAGCCGGTGGTGTCGAACAGGCCGGTGGAGTTGCTGTACGACTGCATCAGCGCGGTGGCCGCCGCAGTGGGGCGGCTGTACGCGTTCCAGGTGGTACGGGCCCATGCCGTGCAGGCGATCTCGGCCCGGTCCCCCGCCTTGCCGCAGGCCCGCAGCGCGCCGACGCCGTCGTTGTTCCAGTCGTCGACGTTGTACATCAGCGTGCGCCAACCCCCCTGCCCTGAGGGGATGGTGGTGTCGCCGAGCTTGCTGCCCGAACTCCAGGTGCGGCCGCCGTCGAACGAGCGGTCGAGCCAGACCTCGTCAGCCGGGCTGCCGTTGGTGATCGACGCCCAGCCCATCGCGTCGGTGTCGTCGAAGTGCAGGGCGAGGGTACGGGAGTAGACGGTGGCGGTGACCGGCTGCCGGTCCTGCGGGGACAGGGCCGGGTCGCGGCCGTCGCAGTACTTGTTGCAGATCGTCGCCTCGGGGGCGGCGGTCGCGACGCCGCCCGTGACCGGGATCAGGAGGGTCAGCGTCGCGATCAGACCGGTCCCAATTCTCAGGACGCGGCTCGCCATTGAGTTCATGTCAGCTCCGTGGACGTGGGGGGTGAGAGCGTCAGCCCAGACGCCACTGCTGGTTGGCACCGCCGTTGCAGGTCCACAGCTCGACCTGGGTGCCGTTGACGTTCCCGGCGGGCTTGTCGCCTCCGGTGACATCGAGGCAGAGCCCCGACTGAACGCCGGTGATGGTGCCGTCCGGGTTGGTGCGCCACTGCTGGTTGGTGCCGCCGTTACAGGTCCAGAGCTGGACTTTGGTGCCGGACGACGTGCCGTTGCCGTTGGCGTCCAGGCACTGTGTGCCGCCGTAGAGCCGCAGTTCACCGGCGGCGGTGAGGGTCACAGCCTGGTTGGCGCCCCCGCCGCAGTCCCAGATCTCGATCTTGGTGCCGGGGGTGGTCTGGCCGTCGTACGCGTCGAGGCAGCGGTTGGAAGAGGCTCCGATCAGCGGGTGCGTCGTCCCGACGCTGGTTCCGCTGCCGACGGTCACCCGGAACATGACCGAGCCGTGCCCCGGGACGTTGGCCGCGATGCTGCCGCTCGTACTGCTGATCACGTGCGACCAGAGGTTGTTCACCCGGTACGAGGACGCTGCCGGGAGGCCCACCGCGGAGGCCGAGGTGGTGATCGTGGCCGCACTCGAGTTCTCGTTGAACAGGACCACCGACACATCACCGTTGGCGAGGGGTTTGGTCAGGACGTGCAGACCACCCGACGAGGAGATCTCGGTGCCCTGCTTGCCCAGGGAGTCCTGGTCCACGGCGATGACGTCCTTGTTGCCGTAGAGGGAGAGGGTGGCGGCGGAGGCTTTGCGCAGGTCGGTTCCCGCGATCAGTGGCGCGGCCATCTCCGCCCACAGGCTGAAGTGGGAACGGTCCTCGGTGAACGACATGCCGTTGCCGACTTCGAGCATGTCCGGGTCGTTCCAGGCGCCGGGCTTGGCGTACTGGGCGAGCTGGACGTTGGCCTTGTAGATCGACACCACCGTGGAGAAGTTCACGTTGATGTCGCCGGTGGTGCGCCAGCTGTTGCCGACCCCCGCACCCCAGGTCCACACGTCGGCGAGGCCCCAGTTGCAGAGGCTGTAGACGATGGGGCGGCCGGTGTTCGCCAAGGCGTCGCGCATGGCGGTGTAACGCTGCTGGTCGGGCACGTTCTGGTGGTTGCAGTTGTCGTACTTCAGGTAGTCGACGCCCCAGGAGGCGAAGCTGTTGGCATCCGTCTGCTCATGGCCGAGGCTGCCCGGGAATCCCTGGCAGGTGGCGGTGCCGGCGCTCTCGTAGATGCCGAGCTTGAGTCCCTTGGAGTGGACGTAGTCGGCGGTGCCGCTGATGCCGTCGGGGAACTTGGCGGGGTCGGGCACCAGTTGACCGGCGGAGTTCCGGGCGGAGGTCATCCAGCAGTCGTCGATGTTGACGTACTGGTACCCCGCGTCCTTCAGACCGGAGGAGACGAGATAGTCGGCGGTCTGCTCGACCAGCGTCTCGCTGACGTTGCAGCCGAAGGCGTTCCAGTCGTTCCAGCCCATGGGGGCGTCCGGGCCAGGCCGTTGTCGAGAGCGTGGACGCGCGGGGCCGAGCTCAGCAGAAGCAGGGGCGGGGAGAGCACCAACAGCAGCAGCGCGAGCACTGCCCTCAGGGGTCTCCGTGGTCTTGACAGGGCGGTCATGTCTGCGTCTCCCATTTCGCCGTGGGGGCCGGACGTATCCAGATGTCCGGAGCTATGGAAACGTAACCATCGCGAAGATCTCACTACCCCGATCGGACGTCAATGGTCCGTACCACAAAGGCTGTTGCTGAGAACTTCGGATAACTGCCGTGACCGCGCGGTCCGTTGACGACCCCATGTGACAGTGGCAACGTTTCCATTCACCGGACGCCTGTACGACCCGTGCAGGCAGCGGCGCTCTGAATGGAGGCGTGTCGATGCGCTTGAATCCCTCTCGCCGGGCGCTGGTCGGCGGCGGCATTGCGGCAATGGCCACGTTGACCGCGGCCTACGGACCGTCCGCCGCAGCAGACTCGAGCGGGCCTCAACACCCGAACCGATCCAGGGCGTTGTCACGCGGCATTGCCGCCTACGCCGCGCTGGAGAGACACCTGGCGAGCAAGGACGGCTCAGGTCTGGTCCGCGAGCAGTATCCGGCGGCCTCCGGAGACAACGCGTACTCGTACGAATGGCCCTTCTCCCAGGTGCACATCGCGGCCCTCGACCTCGCGGCGGTCGATGCCCGGTACGCGGCGGAGGTGGCCGAGCGGGCGAAGACACAGGAGCACTACTGGAACGCCGGCGGCGGCACGACCGAGCTGCCCGGGTACGACTCCTACCCTCGCGCCCCCTACGGCTCCGGCGGCGACATGTTCTACGACGACAACGAATGGGTGGGCCTGGCAAAAGTCCAACTCCACCTGCAGACAGGGGACTCGGCGGCACTGGTCCGGGCCGAGGAGATCTTCGACCTCGTCAGGTCGGGCTGGGACACCGACTCCACCCACGCCGCTCCCGGCGGTGTCTTCTGGACCCAGGCGAACTGGAGTCAGGACCGCAACACCGTCTCGAACATGCCGGGCGCCCAACTCGCCCTCCGTCTGCACCAGATCACCGGTGAAGACGGCTACCTGGACTGGGCAAGACGGTTCTACGACTGGACGAACACCTATCTGCAGAGTCCCGGCGGTCTGTACTGGGACCATCTCGACCTGAAGGGGACGGTCGAGAAGACCATCTGGTCGTACAACCAGGGAGTGCCGGTCGGCGTCAACGTCCTCCTCTACAAGGCGACCCACGACCGCACGTATCTGCGCCGGGCCGAGCGGATCGCCCAGGCGGCCTACGCCTACTACGTCACGCAGGGAAGGCTGTTCACCCAGCCGGTGTACTTCAACTCGATCTTCTTCAAGAACCTGCTGCTCCTGGAGTCGGTGACCGGGGACGGCACGTACCACCGGGCGATGGCCGACTACGCGGACGAGCTCTGGTCCACGATGCGCGATCCCGGCACGGGGCTGGTGCACTTCGACTCGTCCGGCGGCACCGAGGCGATCCAGCAGGCGGCCTTCGCGCAGCTCTACGCCGTGCTCGCGTGGCCGCGCGAGCTGTGGCCGACGCTCTACTGAGCCTCTACCGGGCAGCCGTCTCCCCCGTGCCACGGGCGATCAACTGCGCCGGCAGTACGGTCCGGTGGAAGGGGGCGTCCTCGCCGTTGATGCGGTCGATCAGCAGATGGGCGGCGCGGCGGCCGAGTTCCTCGATGTCCGAGGTCACCACCGTGACCGGGGTGGGGAGCATATCGGCGAGCTTGAAGTCGTCGAAGCCCACGACGGCGATAGGGGCGTGCAGTTGCTGGCTCGCCCGCAGGACGCCCTCGGTGAGGAAGCCCGTCGTCGAGAAGATCGCCGTCGGCGGCTGCGGCGAGGTGAGCAGGGCGTGGGTGGCGGCGGTGGCCTCCTCCGTGGTGCCGCGCCGCAGGGTGACCACCAGTGCTTCGTCGGCGTCGATGCCGCTCTGCCGCAGGGCCTTGCGGTATCCGCGCAGCCGACGACCTGTGGTGTAGTACGAGGGGGCGACGAGGATCGCGATCCGGCGGTGGCCGTGGTCGATGAGGTGCTGCGTCGCCATGCGTCCCCCGCCCTCGTTGTCGACGAGGACGACATCTGCTTCGGCTCCGGTGGCGGGCCGGTCCACGAAGACGATGGGCACCTGGTCGTGACCGTTGACCTCCTGCAGAAAGGCGTGATCGCCCTGGTCGGGCACGATGATCAGCCCAGCCACTCGTCGCCCGATCAGCTCGCCCACGGCACGGCGTTCGACCTTCGGGTCCTCGTCGGCGGTGCTGAGGAGAACGGCATATCCGGCTTGGGCCGCCACCTCGACGGCCGCCTTCGCCAAGGACGCGTAGAAAGGGTTGGTCAGGTCGCCGAGCAGCAGGCCGATGGTCATCGAGTTCTGCCCGGGGCGCAGGGAACGCGCGATCTCGTTGCGCTGGTACCCGATCTCGCTGATCGCCGCGTTCACACGGTCGGCCGTCTCCTCGCGGACCGTCCCGATGCCGTTGACGACGCGGGACACGGTGACAAGGGCGACTCCGGCCCGCTCTGCGACATCGCGCATGGTCGGCCTGGTGTTCTGGCGCTGCGGGAGACGACTGCTCACGTGGGGCGGAGACCAACTTTCCTTACGTGTCGCGGCCGCCTGAGAGGGTGCCGCGCGGGTCTGACCGGGCGAACGCCCTCAGGATACGTTTCCGGTCTCGCCGTACGGCCCGGTCGGCGGGCAAGCTGCCCGCCGACCGCGAGCGAGGCGAACCGAAGGCGGACACCTAGGGTCTGTCCGCCGGATCAGGTCGCAGGGAAGCATCACACTGGCGGCCACCACCGCCGGCACCGGGCTGATGCACGAGAGTTTCCATGCCGACGACCCCAGCCGGTTCACCCGGGACTGGTTCGGCTGGGCCAATGCCATGTTCTGTGAACTCGCCCTCGACCTGTCCGGGCGCGGCGTACGCCGCCTCTTTCCCAGGCACCCGCGCATCCCGCCTGCCGCCCCGGGCGTCGTCTGAGAAGCGCCCGGCGCGGCCCGCTGGTTCGCGTCCCTGCCACAGTGCGACGAGACGACGGGGCACGACAGTGGCGATCCGGCAACTGGCTCTCGAAGACGACGCCCTGAGCCACGGCGCCACGGTCGTTGCTCTCCACTCCCGGAGCCGGATCACCCCGCAATCCCTGCCCTGACCTGGGGCCGGTCGGGGCGTTGAGCGCGCACGGCGGGGCGGCGGCACCTGCGCCCGGTCGGCGCCGGGCCGGCGCACCTATCCTCGGTGCATGGCATGCCGAATCAGCGAACTCGTGATCGACGCGGAAGACCCTGACCGACTGGCCGCATTTTGGTGCGATGTCCTCGGCTACGTAGAGCTGGCCCGAGAAGATGACGGCAGCATCGAAATCGGCCCGGCCGGCGTCGGATTCGGCGGCGCGCAGCCAACCCTCGTCCTCAATGCGGGCCGCGACCCCCGGCTCGGGAAGCTCCCGCTGCACATCGATGTCAGCGCCACCGACCGCGACCAGGACGCCGAGCTGACCAGGTTGCTCGCACTGGGCGCCGTGCCTGTCGACATCGGCCAGACCGGAGAAGAGAGCTGGCATGTCCTGGCGGACCCCGAGGGCAACGAGTTCTGTCTCTTGCGCACGCGGCTGAAGCCCGTCTGACGTCCCGCCACATCGAACAAGGCACAGCGGACGCGTGACTCCCGCGGGCGGGGTGAGGTTGCCGACCTCCTGATCGGCAATACCTGCGCCTGCGTTGCTGCCGAGGCGTCCATCGTGCCTGTCCGCGCAGCCTCTTGGCTTCCAGGACCGTCTTCGAAGCAGGACACGATGTTCTGCCAGACGAATGGGTCCTTCCAGTCAGGCTCCCCCTTCACCCGGCCGAACACGGCTGCGACCACGTTCTCGCGCGAGATCGTCCGGGTCTGGAAGTGCTCGGTGGGAACCCCGTCCCGGTACTCCAACTGGAAGGTGTTGTCCTCCCGCATCAGTACGTGCACATACCAATCGCCGGTCTCCTTCTCGACGACGCGCTCGACGATCAGGGCATTACGCATGACTCTGCCAGCTCCCGAGTCCAGAAAGGCCTCCCGTGCGGACGGCGGCGAGGATCACCGCCGCCGAGCCCGACCACCGAAACTCCCCCGGGGCCGCGCTGAGAACGGGCTGTGCTGTGACCGGCCGCGGACCCGGCCCGTAATCCCCTTGACCTGGGCACGGGTCAACGCTGCACTGTTGCGGGACACCACGCATCGTGGTGCCGCTATCCCGGGGAGGCACTGGCAGCAATGGAGATCCGTCCCACAACCGACCAAGACCTTGACGTCTTCGTCGACACACTCCATGCCGCGTTCGGGCGCTTCCCGGAAACCCCGACCGAGGGCGGCGGCGGGGTCTGGTGGTCGGCACTCGAAATGGACCGCAACCTGCTCGCCACGACGGCGGACGGGCAGGCCGTCGGCACCGCCGGTGCGTACTCCTTCGAGCTCACCCTGCCCGGTGAGATCCTCGTCCCGGCCGCCGGGGTGAGCTTCGTCGGCGTCCTGCCCTCGCACCGACGCCAGGGCGTGCTCAGCGCGATGATGCGCCATCAGCTCACCGAGCTGCGGGCCCGAGGGGAGTTCCTCTCCGTACTGCTGGCCTCCGAGGCCCTGATCTACCGCAGGTTCGGCTACGGACCGGCGACCTACACGCAGCGGCTGACGGTGCCGCGCCACCAGGCCGCCCTCGCTCTCCCCCGGGCGCGCGGAACGGCCGACGCCCCAGCCACCGGCTCGGGCACCGGCACGATCGAGCTGCTGCGGCGAGCCGAGTGCGGCGAGATCCTGGAAGAGGTCTACGACCGGTACCGCCGCGCACAGCCCGGCGCGTTGTCCCGGCCGCATCGCTGGTGGGCCTTGGGCGCGGGGCAGCCCCCGGTCTCTCCGGCGCCGCGCTACGTCGCCGTCCACCGTGACGCCGACGGCGTCCCGGACGGGTACGCCAGCTATTCGGTCGGCGAGCCCGAAACCTTGACGGTCGATGAGACCATCGCCACCGACGACGCGGTCTTCACGGCCCTGGCCCGATTCGTGCTCGGACACGACCTGGTCGCTCAGGTCGTGTTCAAGCACTTCCCGCCCGCGCACCCGCTGCGCTGGCAGTTTGCGGACTTCCGTGCTGGTCAGGTGAGCGGCGACACCGACTGGCTCTGGGTGCGGCTGCTGGACGTCCCGCGTGCGCTGACCGCGCGCGGCTGGTTCATGGACGGCGAGCTCGTCCTCGACGTCGACGACCCGTTCCTCGGCGAGCACGGCCGCTACCTGCTGACCGTCCGGGACAGCAAGGCCGACTGCGTCCCGACGGACCGGGAGCCCGACCTGTCCCTGGACGTGAGCGACCTGGGCTCGGTCTACCTCGGCGGCACCGCCCCGAGCACGCTCGTGCGTGCCGGACACATCCGGGCTCACCGCCCGGGCGCGGCCACCCTCGCCGACGCCCTCTTCCGCACCGAGCGCTCCCCGCACTGCCTGCACTGGTTCTGACCGCGCGTGCCGACCCTGCACAAGTCTCGTCAGGTGCCGTTTTCTTTGGCCGGCTGGCGCGTTGGGATTAGGTTCGCCGGGTTGGTGGTGTCTTCGGATCCTCATGGTGGGGGTGTGAGTGAAGCCGGCGCCATGGGCCGCATGGCACCGGCGGCGGCCGAGCCGAGCAGCAGTTCGGTCAGGTCATGGGGCTGCGCCTGCTCACCGGTTGGAGCCGCCGCTGCGATCCGGTCCAGACGGAAGCCCCGGCCGGCCCGCCGTGTGCGGCACCAGGCGATGAGATACCACCGGCCGTCGGCGGTGAGCAGTCCGGCCGGTTCCACGACGCGGTCGCTTTCGCGTCCTGCCACATCGACGTAGGACAGCCGCAGCACCGTGTTTGTGGTGAGCGTCTGTTCCACTGCGGTGCGGACCCCGGAGTCGGCTCGCGACGGCAGCGCGACGATTCGTGTGGCGACTTCCTGAGCCGCTGCCGACGCGGGACCGGTCAGCGAGACCATGATCTTCTGGGCCGCCGTGCGGGCCGCACCGGCGAACGGGGCGGAGGCGTTGGCCGCGGCGAGCGCGGTGGCCACTGGTCGGTGTGCCACCCGCGAAGGGGTGACCAAGCGGCGCGGCCCACAGCCCCGCACAGGGTCAGCCGCCGGAGGACACCGGCGGCAGGGACGTGTCGTTCTGTCGGAGTTCGACCAGCAGTTCGTTCTGCCCGGCCAGCAGCTCCGTGAGGATGCGGCGGGCCGCGCGCAGGAGCTCCGCGACGTCACCGCCGGCCAGCGCGTAGCTGACGGTGGAGCCCTCACGGATGGACACCACGATGCCGGAACGACGCAGGACGGCCAGCTGCTGCGACAGGCTGGAGGGCTCGATGTCGAGGTCGGCGAGCAGGTCCCGCACCGGGACGGGGCCGTGTTGCAGCAGCTCGAGGACCCTGATGCGCACGGGGTGTCCCAGCATGCGGAAGAACTCCGCCTTGGCCTGGTAGAGGGGGACCCGCATCGGTGCTCGCTCCCTGCCGCGTGGGGATGGTCGCCACCTGGTGCGGCGACACCCGGAAGGCGCCGCCGCACCATGTGTCCGTCACTGTCGATCCTTCTCGCTCACGGCCATGCGCATCCACTTGTTGGGACGATGCTGATGTGGTGACTTGAAGAAGTCTTCACATCGTGGGCGCACGTCGGGCCGGGGATCCGGTCGACCTAGACTTCCAACTGCTCCTCGACGCGCTTGAGTTGATGGCGGGCCATCGCCAGGTTCGAACGCGCCTTGTCGAGCACGAGGTAGAGGAACAGACCGTTGCCGTTGCGTCCGGTGACCGGCCGGATGAGGTGGTACTGCCTTTCGAGAGTGATCAGGATGTCCTCGATCCGGCTCTTGAGACCCAGTTGCTCCATGGTCCGCACCTTCGCGCGGACGACATCCGTGTTTCCGGCGGCCGCGATCGTGAGGTCGAGGTCCTTGCCCCCTCCCAGTGTGCCCAGCGCCATGCCGCTGGTGTAGTCGACGACGGCCGCCCCCAACGCCCCCTCGGCCGCGGTCATCATTTCCTTCAGCGACACTTCCACACTCGCCATAGCGCCTCCCCTTGGTTGTCGGCTGTGCGGCGGGATCGGCGATGCCCGTCCCGCCGCCGCGTGACCGCACCGTATGCGGACGACCGAGGCGCCTACAGGAGTATCTCCGAGGCTGATCTCCAGCGATCGGAGATGAGCGTGACGGCATCGTTTTCCGACTACTACTGCCCCATTGCGGCCAGTGCGGCGAGGGTGGCGTCGAGGTCGATGGCACGCGGCTGGTTGAGCGGGAGCTTGGCCAGAACACGGGCCATGGCGCAGCTGCCGCTGATGCCCGAGTAGACCAGGCCTCCGGCGACGCCGACGGACAACCAGCGGGCCGCCGCCCGGCGTTGTCCGACCGCGAGTCCGGCGAGGACCAGGGACCCGGCGACGAAGCGGACCTGACGGTCCATGGGCCAGACGCCGCGGGCGTCGGTGGGGCGGTGCAGGTCGTGTCCGTGCCGGCTCCAGGCGATGGTGCCGCCGGTGAGGGTGGCGGCGGGGATGTTGTGTGCGGTGAGGGTGGCGCAGGCCTGCGCGGAGCGGGCGCCGGAGGCACACACCATGACGAGGTCACCGCGCTCGGCGGCGGACTTCAGGACGGGCACGGCCGCGTCCAGATGGTCCAGGGGGATGTTGTGGGCGCCTGCTATGTGGCCCGAGGCGTACTCGCCATGGGTCCGCACATCGATGACGGTCAGCTCGTGGAGCCGGGCGTGGGCCCGGTCGGGGGCGAGGGAAGTGGGGGCCACGGGAATTTCCTTCTCTTTCTGGTGCTTCACCCCACGGACAGGATACCCGCGGGGGTATATCGAGGGAGTGCTTGTGGAACTGGCGATGGCAGCCGAGGAACTGAAGACGGTGATCAACCGGCTGCGCCGGGCGCAGGGTCAGATCGCCGGAGTGATCAAGATGATCGAGGAGGGGCGGGACTGCGAGGACGTGGTCACCCAGCTCGCCGCGGCCTCCCGGGCGCTGGACAAGGCCGGGTTCGCCATCATCGCGACCGGTCTGCAGCACTGTCTGACCGATGCCGATCTGGCCGCCGACGGTGACCGTGAGCGGATGCGGGCCCGTTTGGAGAAACTGTTCCTGTCCCTGGCGTGAGTCCGCCGGGACCGGCCGGGGTCAGGTCAGGGCGTCGACGAGCATGAACGCGGCCACCGCCAGCAGGACCACGGCGAAGGTGCGCTGAAGGAGGGGGCCCGAGGCTTTGCCGGCCAGGCGCTTGCCGTCCCAGGCGCCCAGGATCGCGGTCCCGGTGAAGGGCGCGATCAACGTCCAGTCCAGGCCCGACGTCGTGCCACCGCGGGTGAGCAGCGAGGCCAGCGAGTTGACCGAGATGATCAGCAGGCTGGTGCCGATGGCGGCCTGCATCTCGAAGGCCAGGACGGTGACCAGGGCCGGCACGGCGAGGAACCCGCCACCCACCCCCAGCAGTCCGGTCAGCGCGCCCAGCCCCGCTCCGGTGCCGAGGGCCTTGACCGGCCGAACCGCGCCGGGCTCCGTGAGGGACGTTGCCCGGGAGGGGCGCAGCATACGGGTGGCGGCCAGGGCGGCGACGGCGGCGAACGCGGCGATCAGCAGCGACTGCGGCAACCGGGCCGACGCCGCTCCGGCCGCGACGGCCGGGAGGATGCCGGCGGCCGCGAACAGGGCGCCGGCCCGCCACCGCACATGGCCGCTGCGGGCGTGGCCGAACAGGGCCGTGAGCGAGGTGGCGGTGACGATCAGGAGGCTCGCGGTGGTGGCCGCGGCCGGGGTGAATCCGAGCAGGTAGATCAGGGCGGGCACGGCGAGGACGCTGCCTCCGCCGCCCAGCGCGCCCAGCGCGAGACCGACCAGGGCCCCCGCGACGAGCGCAAGAACGAACGCGCTCACGCTATGGCACCGTCGTCTCCGTCCGGGCCGGCCACCGGCAGCCCGTCCCGTGCCCAGGCGACCATGCCGCCGGTGACATCGGCGGCCTCCACCCCTTGGCCGGTCAGGATCTCGACGGCCTGCCGGGAACGCCGGCCGGAGCGGCAGATCGCCAGGATGGGCCTGCCCTGAGCGGCGGGCGGCAGGGCTTCCCCCGCCACCAGCCGGGACAGGGGCAGGTGCAGCGCGTCCGGTGCGTGCCCCGCCTCCCACTCGGCGGTTTCACGGACGTCGAGCAGAACGGCGTGGCCGTGGGCGACCCGCTGGTGGGCCTGGACAGGGCCGAGGCGACGGGAGGCGCGGCTACGGCTGCGGAAGAACATGGGTTCATCACTCCGAAGGGGTGGTGCGGCGGAGGCGGTCCGTGCGGGGGCTGGCTGAGGGGCAGTCGGTACGGGGCCGGGTGCGGTCGGGACGGATGCGATCGGGACGGATGCGATCGGAACGGGTGCGGGTCAGCCCGTGCTGGACCAGGTGAGAGTCAGTCCGGCCTCGACGGCGGCGGCGAAGCTGTCGTCGACGGCGACCACGCCGCGTCCCGTGGCGTCCAGGAAGGAGGCGGCGATCGCCGCGCGCATCCCGCCCGCGCAGTGCACCCACACCTCCCCCGCGGGCACCTCCCCGAGACGACCGGGCAGCTCATGGATGGGGATGTGCACCGAGCCCGCCACGAAGCCGTGCGCGCGCTCGGAGTCGCGCCGCACGTCCAGCACCACCACGTCCTCGCCGCGGCCGCGGCGGGCGGCGAGGTCGGCGAAGGTGGCGCGCGGGAAGGAACGCGGCTCCACTCCCCCGGACACCCAGTCGCGCGGGCCGCCGGTGGCGGCCGCGACCGGCCGGTCGATGCCGACCCGGGCCAGTTCCCGCTGTGCCGCGGCGATCTGTTCGGGTAGGTCGGCGAGCAGCGTGACGGGCTTGCCCCACGGAATCAGCCAGGCCAGGTAGGTGGCCGGCTTGCCGTCGCCCTCGAAGTTGAAGGAGCCGGCCACGTGCCCCTGGGCGAACGCGACACGGTTGCGCAGGTCGACCACCCATTCACCGGCCGCCAGCCGCTGGGCGATCTGTGCGGCGTCGGCGGGACGTGGCGGGGTGAGGTCGACGGGAGCGGGGCCGGCGGCGTTGGCCGGGCCCATGTGCGCGTAGTACGCCGGGACGTCCTCCAGACCGGCGAGCAGGTCGGCGACGAAGCTGTCCACGTCGCGGGTGAGGGCCTCGTTGGTCTTGCGTTCCCGCCCGATCGTGGAGGAGTCCCCCTCGGCCTGGGATCCGGAGCAGAAACTGCCGAAACCGTGCGTGGGCAACACCGGCACCTCGTCGTCCAGCTCCTCGGCCAGACGGTGGGCGGAGGCGTGCTGGGCACGGGCCAGCTGCTCGGTCAGCCGCGGTTCGACCAGGTCCGGCCGCCCCACCGTACCGATCAGCAGTGATCCGCCGGTGAAGGCGGCCACCCCGCGCCCGTCCTCTTCCAGAACGTAGGACGTGTGGTGCGGGGTGTGGCCCGGGGTGGCCAGTGCCCGCAGGACCAGACCCCGGTCGACCGTGACGGCGTCGCCGTCGGCGACCGGGGTGCGGGCGAAGGCCACCGAAGCCCCGGCCGGGACCAGATAGCGGGCACCGGTGACCCGGGCCAGTTCGAGCCCGCCGCTCACGTAGTCGTTGTGCAGGTGCGTCTCGGCCACGTACGCGATCCGCACGCCTCGCCGGGCGGCCGCGGCGATGACCTGATCGATGTCCCGCGGGGGATCGACCACGACCGCCTCGCCAGGGCCGCCGGCCAGGTAGCTGCGGTTGCCCAGGCCCTCGAACTCCAGGGTTTCGACGAAGAACACGGGTTCGGCTCCTTCCGGATGAAAGTACCCCGGGGGGTATCTGGCATCTACCGTAACAGATATACCCGGGGGGGTATCCAGAGAGATGTGCACGGAGGTGATTCAGATGCGGCCACCGGCCGGTGACGAGCAACGGACGACGGGCGACGGACGACCGCGAGTGACGCCGAGGGCGACCTAAACGAGGCCCTTGAGCATGCCGCGCCAGTACAGGGCCGGCAGGCCGTACCTCTTGAGCAGCCACATGTCGCGGCGCTCCTTGGTGGTGTCCAGCAGGGGGATGCTGGGGGCGGGGCGCTGGTCGTAGTCGAACTCGGCGAGCAGCACCTTGTCGCGGGCCGTGACCAACGGGCAGGACGTATATCCGTCGTAGCGGCGCCGCTCACGGTGCTCGCCGTTGATCTCGGCCAGCAGGTTAGCCACCAGGACGGGGGCCTGCTTGCGGACGGCGGCGCCGGTCTTGGAGGTGGGCAGGTTGGCGACATCGCCGAGGGCGAAGACATCGCGGTACCGCGGGTGTTGCAGGGTGTGCTTGTCCACTTCGACATAGCCGTAGGGGCTCGCGGGATCGGCCAGCGGGCCGCGCTCGACCCAGTCGGGGGCGCTCTGCGGCGGTACGGCGTGGAGCAGGTCGAACGCGAGGCTTTCCTCGGCGCCGGTGGAGTGGTCGGCCACGGTCAGCCGACGGGCCGCGCCGTCGACGGCGGTCATCTCCGAGTTGAGCCGGACCTCGATGCCGTAACGCTCGGCGACGCGCTCCAGGGCACGGCGCCAGACCGGTACGCCGAACATGGAGTCGGCGGGCAGCACAAGGATCACCCGGATACGGTCCAGGACCCCCTGTCGGCGCCAGTGATCGGCGGCCAGATAGGCGATCTTCTGCGGGGCGCCACCGCATTTGACCGGGCCGCTCGGCTGCGTGAAGACCGCGGTGCCCGAGCGCAGGCCACGGATGAGTTCCCAGGTGTACGGGGCGTGCTCGAAAGCGTAGTTGCTGGATACGGCACCGTGCCCGACGGCGGCATCGAGGCCGGGGACCGCGTCCCAGTCCAGTTGGAGACCGGGGGCCATCACGAGATGGTCGTAGCCGATGGTGCGGTGCGCGGCGGTGGTGGCGGTCCGCGCCTCGGGGTCGACGGCGGTGGCGGCCTCGCGGATCCAGTGCACCTGCCTGGGCATGACGGAGGCTTCGGGGCGGTGGGTGACACCGAGTGGGGCCCGGCCGCCGCCCACCAGGGTCCACAGCGGCTGGTACCAGTGGACGTCGGCCGGTTCGAGCACCGCGACGTCGGAGACGCCGGCGCGCCGCAGGCGGGCCGCGACGGTGATGCCCGCGGTTCCACCTCCGATGATCAACACCTGGAAGTGGTCGCGGGCGGCGCCGGAGACGGAGTGGGTGGAGGGCATGGCGGGCTCCTCGCAATCCTCGGAATATACCCCCAGGGGTATTGGATGAGCCCGATGCTAGGCCACGCGCGACGACGGGACCAATGCGCGGTCGATTAATTGCCAGCCAGGCAAGGGGAGTTGACGAACATGACGACTGTCGGCTAGGGCCTGTCCGGCGGATCATGCCGCAGACGCGGGGCTTGGCACGCGCATCTGCCGCGTTGTCGTCACTCGCCGAGGCGGTGAAGACGGAACACGCCGACGCGTACGAACCCGAGGCCCGACACCTGCCGACCTCATCTGCCGACCCCGGTCATGCCCGCCCTCGCCGAGGCCACCGCCCTCGCCGTACGGGACGGCCTGCCGCGGCACTCCCCGGGCGACCTGGACCACTTCGCCGAACGCCACCCGGGCTGCCGAGCCGCCGTGTCAGCTCATGGTGAGCACCATCCGGAAGCGGGCGGCACCGGAGAGCATCTTCTGGTACGCCTCGTCGGTCTCGCCCAGCGTCACGACCTCGGTCATCGGACGGATGCCGTGCAGGGCGCTGAACTCCATGGTGTCCTGGATGTCCTGCGAGGTGCCGCTGGGGTGGCCGCTGACGGCCTTGCCCGCCATCAGCAGCTGGACCGGGCTGATGCCGAGCGGCTCCATGTCCACGCCGACGACCACCAGCTCACCGCGGGCACGCAGACCGTCCACGGTCGCGGTGATCGCGGCGGAGTTCGACGCGGTGGCCAGGACGACCTGCGCACCCCCGAGGGACTGAAGCGCCTCGGCGACCGGAGTGCCGGCCGTGCTGTCGATGTAGTGGTGCGCGCCGAGCTGTTTGGCGAAGTCGGCCTTGTCGGCACCCCGGGCGATGGCCACGGTCTCGAAACCCATCGCGGTCGCGTACTTCACGCCCAGGTGTCCCAGGCCGCCGATGCCGAGAACGGCGACCAGGTCACCCGGCCGCGCCGAGCTGCGCCGCATGCCGTTGTACACGGTCACGCCCGCGCAGGCCAGGGGCCCCGCGTCGGTGGCCCCCAGCCCGTCGGGGATCCGGGCCAGCGCGTCCACGGGCACGACCACCGTCTCGGCGTAGCCACCGTCGTACGCCCATCCGGGGACCCGCAGGTTCTCGCACACGATGAAGTCGCCCTGCCGACAGGGTGTGCAGTGGCCGCACGCGCCACCGAACCAGCCCACCGCCACCCGGTCACCCACCTGCCAGCCCCAGTCCTGCGTTCCCTCGCCGAGCTCCGCGACCCGCCCGGCGACCTCGTGCCCGGGGACCACCGGGAACGTCACGCCGGGCACGCCGGCGTTCACGAAGAGGGTGTCGCTGTGGCACACCCCGCAGGCGTCGACGGTGACCCGTACGTGTCCGGGGCCCGGCCGCGGCACCTCACGCTCGACGACCTCGAACGAACCGCCGGGGGCGGTCACCTGCGCGACGTGGTAGGTAGTCATCCGGATCCCTGCCTTGGAGAGTCGGTCTGATCTCGAAGCGCTCCGCCCGCAGGTGGTCACGGGGCCGGTGACAGGCGCGCGGGCCGCACGCGGAAGACACACGAACCCGACCGGCTTGCTCCGCTCCGGTGGCGGTGGCGGTGTCGGCCGACGGCCGGGCGGGATCCGCCTGCCGAGCCTCGGCAGGCCACGGACGGACGGGCGCGGGTAACCTCACGCTACTTCAGGTCACAGCGGGACGCTCGGCGAGTTCGCCGTCCACCGCGAGCGCGGCGGCGGCGCCACCGGGACGAGCGGGCCGGCGGTGCCGGTGGAGCGGCCGCGAAGCACGTTGGAGACGTCCTCGGTCGGGGCCTGTCCGGCGGATCAGGCCGGAGAGACGTAACGGAGCCTCTTGAGCGCAGATGGGCGTGCCGGACCCCGCGTCTCCGCCATGATCCGCCGGACGGGCCCCAGTGCAGGCCGCCACTCGCGAGCCGCGCGTTCACGGCGCACCGCAGCCACGGCGTCCCGTGACGCCCGCTGCCGAAACGCCCCCTCCTCGGCGCCGAGGCGAGCGGCACACCACCCCCTCGACCGCCCGTCACCCCACCGCCCACGACCTGCCGGACAAGGGCGCCCGACTGCCCGCCCCGGGCGGAAACCCAGCCGTCTCGGCTGTCACACCCGATCCCCCACGGGCGCGCGGAGCGAGCGCAGCCGACCGCCATGGATCGGTGTCGTGTGCCAGCGCACGGTAAAGGTCCCCTCCGGCAGCGAACAGGTCACGGTCAGTCGGTGCGGGGTCTCCAGGAACAGCACGTCGAGGCGCAGGGTGTCCTGGTCCGTCCAGCCTCCGCTGACCGCCGTGGGCGGGTCGCCCGCGTCGGGGGTCCAACCGGTCGCGTCGAGCCGCAACTCGATGAGCTCGTCGTCCTCCGCGAGCGACACGCCCCAGCCCTTCCCGTCCGCGTCGGCCGTGACCGTGACGCCCGTCAAGGTCCGCTGCTGCGGGCACTCACCGTCCTCCGGCGCGAACACCGCGCTCCTCCAGTCATCGCCCCGCGCGGGAGGCTCGGGGCTCGCCTCGACCGGGGGCAGAGCCAGCTCCGCGAGGCGGCGGCGCACGCCCTCGTCCGCCGTGCCCGGGAGCGGTTCGGCACCGAACGCCGGGAGGAGGTGGCGCCACACCAGGTTCAGCAGACCCTGCGTGTCCTCGGCCGCCGCGGTCGTCGCGATCACGGCGTCGTGCTCGGGCAGGACGAGACAGAACTGCCCGTACGCGCCGTCGCCGCGGTACCCGTGCCTGCTCCTCCAGAACTGGTAGCCGTACCCCTGCTGCCAGTCCGACAGCGCGCCCTCCTGCGTACCGTCCGCGGTGGAGATGTGCGCGCGGGTCGCTTCCTCGATCCATGAGGACGGAAGCAGCCGCCGCCCCTCCCAGACACCGTCCTGCAAATAGAACTGGCCGAGCCGGGCGATCGCGTCCGTCGTGGCGTGCAGACCGCTGAAGCCGATGTCACGCCCGGGCGGCCGCTGGAGCCAGGCCGTCTCGCCGATGCCCAGCGGGTCGAACAGCCGTGGCCGCAGATACTCCGTCAACGACTGGCCGGTCAGGCGCTGGATGATCGCGGCGAGTGTGTATGTGCAGGGCTGGTTGTAGGCGAAGACGCTCCCGGGGTCCCGGTCCGGCGGAAAGAGCAGGAACCCCCGTACGATCTCGTCGCGGTCGCGTCGGATCGAGGTCGCGTAGGTCTCTTCGAGGTGGCCGCTGGCCATGGCGGCCACATGGCGTACGAGCATGGCGCGGCTGCGCGGATCCGTGATGTCGGCCTCGAACTCGGGGAAGTACGAGATCACGGGGTCGTCCAGGCGCAACAGGCCTTCGGCGACGGCGAATCCGGCGGCCGTGGACGTGAAGCTCTTGCTGAGCGAGTACAGCAGGTGGCGACGCTCAGGTGTGTACGGCGCCCACCAGCCGGAGGCCACGAGGTGCCCGTGGCGCAGGATCATCAGGCTGTGCGGTTCGATGTCCGGCGCCGCCTCGACGGCGTCGAGGAAGGCATGAATGCCCGCGGCGTCCACCCCCTCGGCGGCGGGGGTGCTGGCGGGCAGGGAACGGGAGCTCATGAAGGCTGCCTCCGGGCGGCTCGGGCGGTGATGGAGCGGGGCACTGTGGGCATTTGACATCTTTCCGTCGGCGGACACCGTCTGTCCACGAGGTGCGTGCAGGACCCTTGAGGCTGAAGTGACGTGATGCGTAGGATCGTTACCAGTGGAATGAAACGTTTCAATTCATCGCTTCACCATCGACTTCACCATCGAGGGGCGACACATGGCCAAGAATTGGAACCGCCGCGTCTTCCTGCGCAGCTCCGTCGTCGGACCGGGCGCCACCGTCGCACTCGGGTCCGGGGGCGCCCACACCGCCTCCGCGACCCCCGGAGCGAGCACCGACGCGCCGCGGGAGGGCGGGCTGCGCATCGACCGCACCACCGTCGAGTACGCCGAGACACTGCTCGGCACCGAGGTCGAACACCCCAGACTCACCTGGGAGTTGACCGCCCCGGGCCGGGGCGCGCGGCAGTCCGCGTACCGGGTACGGGTGGCGCTCACCGAGAAGGACCTGCGCGAGGGGCGGCCCCTGGTCTGGGACTCGGGGCGCGTCGAGTCGGACCGTACCGTCGGCATCGCCTACGCGGGGCCCGCACTGCGGCCCCGTACCCGCTACCACTGGCAGGTCAGGGTCTGGGACGGCGACGGCCGCCCATCGGCGTGGAGTACCCCGCGCTGGTGGGAGACAACGTTGCCGAAGGACGGCTGGCAGGGGTTCTGGATCGGGGCGGCGGCCCTTCCCGAACCGCCCGGCTTCGACGGGGCGTCCTGGATCTGGTCGCCCGGCTCGACCACCGGTTCCGCCCCCGTCGGGCCCCGTTGGTTCCGTACCGCGACCACCCTCCCCACCGGCAGTGAGGTGCGCAGGGCGAGACTGGTGGCCACGGCCGACGACGACTTCACGCTCTACGTCGACGGACAGCAGGTCCTGTATCAGCCCCAGCAGACGGACGCCTGGCGCACCGGGCATCTCGCCGAGGTCACCGATCAGGTGCGCGGGGCGAGCGGCGGGCGGATCGTGGTCGCCGCCGTCGCGACCAACCGTGACAACGGGTCCGCCAATCCGGGCGGGCTCCTGCTCCGCCTCATCGTGGAGACCACGTCCGGCGACACGGTCGAACTCGTCACCGGCGACGGCTGGCGCTGCGCCGAAAGTGAGCAACAGGGCTGGCAGCGGCCCGACTTCGACGACACGGGCTGGTCCGGGGCCGCCGTGCTCGCGCCCTGGGGACAGGGCCCTTGGGGCACCGGGGTCTCCGTCGGCGTCCCGGAACAGCCCGCTCCCCTGCTGCGGCGGACGTTCACCGTCCCGAAGGACGTCGTGCGCGCCCGCCTCCACATCAGCGGACTCGCCTACTACGAGGCCGAGATCAACGGCGTCCGCGTCGGCCGTCAGGTCCTCGACCCCGGCTTCACGGACTACGAGGAGACGGCGCTCTACGCGGTGCACGACGTCACGGACCGCGTCCGGCGCGGTGCCAACGCGATCGGGGTGACGCTCGGGCGCGGCTTCTTCGGCCTGACCACCCCCACCGCGTGGAACTGGAACCGAGCGCCCTGGCACGGTGAACCCCGGCTGCTGGCGCAGCTGGAGATCGACCATCCGGACGGCTCGCGCACCACCGTCGCCACGGACGGCACCTGGCGGATCACCGACGGACCGACCCTCTCCAACTCCCTCTACGCGGGCGAGACCTACGACGCCCGCAAGGCACCCCGGGGCTGGTCACGCCCCGGCTTCGACGACCGCTCCTGGCAGGAGGCCCAGCGGCAGACCGCGCCCAAGGGCACCCTGCGCGCTCAAGGGCACGACCCGATCGAGGTGGCTGAGACCGTACGCCCGGTGGACATCAGCGAGTTGAGCCAGGGCGTGTACGTCGTCGACATGGGGCGGACGCTCGCGGGCTGGACCCGGCTGACCGTGCGCGCCGAGGCGGGGACGACCGTCCGGCTGGCCCACGGGGAGCGGCTGAACTCCGACGGCAGTGTGATCGCCCGCAACGACCTGGTGCCGGGCCGCTGCCAGACGGACGAGTACGTGTGTGCGGGCGGCGGCGCAGACGAGGTGTGGGAGCCCAGGTTCTCGTACAAGGGCTTCCGTTACGTCCAGGTCAGCGGGCTGCCCGCGAAGCCGGGGCCCGAGCAGGTGCTCGGCCGGGTCGTGCACACGCGGGTGGCGTCGACGAGCACGTTCTCCTGCTCCGAGCCGTTCTACGAGAAGTTGGACGGGGCGATGCGCCGCACCGTCCTCAACAACCTCCACGGCATTCCGACGGACACACCCGTGTACGAGAAGAACGGCTGGACCGGCGACGCGCAGCTCGGGGCGCCAGTGATGGCGTACGCCTTCGGTGTGCACCGCTTTCTGACGAAGTGGCTGGGTGACCTGAGGGACAGTCAGAATGCCGAAGGACAGCTGCCGGTGATCGTGCCGAGCGGAGGCTGGGGCTACCACGATCTGGCCCCCGCTCCGGAGTGGACGACGGTGTACCCCTTCCTGCTGCGGGAGATGTACCGCGTGTACGGGGACGAGCGGCTCGCCCGTGACCACTGGGCGCCGCTCATCCGCTACCTGGACTGGGAGATCGGGCGTCTCCAGGACGGGCTGGCGGTGACCGCCCTCGGCGACTGGCTGCCGCCGGGCTACGGCGGCAACCCGCCCGAGGACACCAGGCTGACCGCCACCGCCTATCTGCACCGTGCGCTCACCGGAACCGCGGAACTGGGGGACCTGCTGCGCGACACCGAGGTGGCGGCCCGCTACCGCAAGACGGCCGACGCGCTCAAGGAGGCGTTCAACACGGCGTTCCTCGGAGCGGACGGCCACTACCGCACGGCGAAGGACCCCGACTACCGCCAGACCAGCAACTGCGTCCCGCTGGCCTTCGGGCTCGTCCCGCCGGGCGCCCGGGCGAGCGTGGTCGACTCGCTCCTGGCCGACATCGCACGGCGTGGCAACCACCTCAACACGGGGGCGCTGGGCACCAGCGTGCTGCTGCGCGAGCTCTCGGCCCAGGGGCATCCCGACGTGGCCCACGCCCTCGCCACCCAGCGCACCTACCCCGGTTGGGGGTACTGGTTCGACAACGGTGCCGACACCATGTGGGAGATGTGGCCGCTCGACTCCCGCTCCCGGGACCACTACTTCCTGGGCACCGTGGTGCAGTGGCTCTACGAGAACGTGGCGGGCCTGCGCCCCGGCGACGCGGGCTACCGCACCTTCACGGTCCGCCCGGACGGCCGTACGGGCGTGGACTGGGCCCGTACCTCGGTGCGGACCGTGCGCGGCCGGGCGGCGGCCGCGTGGTCCGTCGTGGACGGGACGACCCGGCTGTCGGTGGAAGTGCCGGTCGGCGCGACGGCGGAGGTGCACGTGCCGGCAGCCGACCGCTCGGCCGTCGCGTCGACGGACGGTGCGAGGTGGCTGCGCTCGGAGCCGGGATTCGTCGTGTACGCGGTACCGCACGGGAGTTGGGAGTTCGTGGCGCGCGTCTGAGTCACGCCCGGGGACGCCACGGCACATCGGCGCGGGCAGGGGCGGAGGGGTTGTGCGAGCCGTGTCAGAGGGTTGCGCAGGCGGTGTGAGGGCTTGTCGGATCGCCGCCATAATGCCGGAATGATCAACCCCTCCCCCACATCTGCGCCGGCGCCGCGCGTCCCCGTCGTCATCATCGGTGCGGGACCGGCCGGGCTCACCGTCGCCAACATCCTGCGGGCCGCGTCCGTCGACTGCGTGGTCCTCGAGACCGAGAGCCGGGAGTTCGTCGAACAGCGGCCCCGCGCCGGCTTCATCGAGGAGTGGGCGGTACGGGCGCTGCGTCAACGGGGGCTGGCCGACCGGCTGGTGGAGCGGGCGCAGGCGCACAGCGAGTGCGAGTTCCGGATCGACGGCGAGCGCCACCGCTTCCGGTACGCCGCGCTGACCGGGGACCGGCACTTCGTCTATCCCCAGCCGCTGCTGGTGACGGACCTGCTGCACGAGTACGCCGACGTGAAGGGCGGCGAGATCCTTTTCGGCGTGCGTGACGTGGCCCTCCACGGCATCGACGGCGACCGGCCGGCGGTGCTCTACACCGATCCGGAGACCGGTGAGCGCCGGCGGATCGACTGCGACATCGTCGCCGGCTGCGACGGCGCGCGCGGAGTGACCCGCACCCATGTGGCCCCGGACCGGCACACGGTGGCCCGGTACGACTACGGGGTCGGCTGGCTGGCGCTGCTCGCCGAGGCACCGCCGTCCAGCGACTGCGTCGTCTTCGGTGTCCACCCGCGCGGATTCGGCGCCCACATGGCTCGCAGCCCCGAAGTCACCCGCTACTACCTGGAGGTGGCGCCCGGCGAGGACCCGGAGAACTGGTCGCACGACCGCGTCTGGTCGGAGCTCCGCGCCCGGCTGTCGGTCGCCGGAGCCCCACCGCTCACCGAGGGACCGCTGATCGAGAAACGCGTCCTCGACATGCACAGCTACGTCGTGGAGCCGATGACGTACGGGCGGCTGTTCCTGGCCGGCGACTCCGCGCACCTCGTCGCTCCGATCGCCGCGAAGGGCATGAACCTCGCGCTGCACGACGCCCTGTTGCTGGCCGACGCGCTCGTCGCCTACTACCTGCGGGGGGACTCCGACGGACTGCGCGGCTACTCGGCGGCCTGTCTGCGGCGGGTGTGGGAGTACCAGGAATTCTCCCAGTGGTTCTCGGAGTTGCTGCACGGACCGTCCTCGGGCGATCCGTTCCGGGCGGGTGCCGCGCGAGCCCGCCTCCGACGGATCCTCGGCTCACCCGCGGCGGCGACGTTCGCCGAGTCGTACATCGGCAAGCACACCGGCCCGGTGTCCACGACGACACCGTGACATGAACCGCGGTGGGGGCGAGGCCTGAATTCTTCGCACGGGTGCGCTACGCGCAAAGAATTCCGGAAAACGGGGCCCCGGAATCGCCCGCCTTTGAACACACAACGTCACACCCGCCGTACAACCGGGAAAGGTGAGAGTCCGGTGCGCAGCGAGGGATGACCATGGTCAAGGTGCAAGTCTCCACGGATGAGTTGGTCGCCGGAAGATACCGACTGCTGGAGGTCGTCCACCACGAGGAAGGGCGTGACGGCTGGCACGGTCAGGACGTCGAGTCCGAGCGGCCGGTCACGGTGACCCGCTCCCGGCTCCCGGCCCATCTCCGTGAGGAGGCGGAGCTGCGCACCGCGGTCCGGATCACCCGGGAGTCCGAGGCTCTCGGGCTGGTCTGCCCCGGGCGGGTGTCCGTCGTCGTCGACGTCGTCGAGGACCACGATTTCCTGTGGACGGTCACCGCACGGCCGGAGGGCGTTCCGCTGAGCGCGCTCCTCGGACACGGCCCGGTGGACTATGTCCGCGCGGCCCAAATCGGGCTCGGCGTCCTCGACATCCTGGGCGCGGCCCATCAGGAAGGGATCACACACGGCGACCTCAGCCCGGGCCAGGTGTGGGTGTCGGAGCGGGGCGGGGTCACGGTGGCCGGCTTCGGGCTGATGGGGGCCAGCGCGTCCCCGCGCGTCACGGCACCGTCGTACGCCTCCCCCGAACAGGCCCGTGGCGAGGGCGGTGGACCGGCTACGGACCTGTGGGCGCTGGGCGCGATCATGTACGAGATGGTCGAGGGCCGGCCGGCCATCCGGGACCGGGGAGGGCTCGAAGCGACGTTCCGCGCCGTGCAACGGCTGCCCATCCGGGCCCCGTTGAGCGCCGGGCCGCTCAGTCCGGCCATTCAGGGGCTCCTGCGCAGGGATCCCGTGGAGCGGGTGCCCGAGTCGGTCGTGCGGGAGGCGCTCGCGCGCATTCTCAAGGCGGAACTCGACGAGGACTCGATGCCCACCGAGACCCTGCCGGTATTCCGGGACCTCGACGCCCCGCCGACGGGGCGGGTGTGGGGCAAGGTGCCCCTCAGCCGCCCGGTGCTGCTGGGCGGGGCGCTGGCCGTGACGGTCGTCTGCTTCGCCGGGCTCACCGCGGCCGGCGGGCTGTCCGAGCGCGGCACCTCCGCGTCCGGCCCGGCGCCGTCACCCACGGTTTCCGCCAAACCGTCCCCCACGCCGAGCGCCTCTCTCAGCAGCTCTGTTCCCCAGCAGGCCCCGTCGACGTCCCCCTCCCCTCCTTCCTCCTCGTCCGCTTCCGCCTCACCTTCGCCGTCCCACACCGTCGCCGAGGATCCGCCGGCCGACTTCTTCCGCTACACCGCGCCCCAGGGCTTCTCCGTCGAGCTGCCCAAGGGCTGGACGCCGGTGCGGACCGAGAACTCCGCCGACGGCTCCTACCGGGTCACGCTCGGCGCGGGCGGGGACCCGCGCACGCTGGTCGTCACCTACAGCACCCAGCTCACCTCGGACCCCGTCGCGGTCTGGCGCGAGGTGGACACCTCGCTGCGCGGCGACTCCATCGCGTACGAACGACTGGGTGACATCCGCGCCGTCACCTACCAGGGCTACAAGGGTGCGGACATGGAGTGGCTTTCGACGAACGGCGGAGTCCGTGAGCGCACGTTCGGGCGCGGCTACCTCATCGGTGACCACGAGGGCTTCTCGCTCAGGTGGACGACCCCGGCCGCCGACTGGAACACCGCCGCCAACCAGGCGGCCCTGGCCACCTTCCTGCGGACCTTCAGGGGCGGATCACAGTGAACCCGTGCCGCAGCAGCCGTCCTCACGCATCAGCCGCCCCGCTTCGAGCCAGTCGTCCTCGGTCACGGCGCGCCAGCGCTCCGATGCCGATGCCGAGACCTGCGATGGCGGCTCGACGGCGGCCACCAGGTCCTCCGTCACGTACGGCGTTCCGCCCCTCAGCACCGACACGGTGCGGACGAGGGTGTCGAAGTCCTCGAAGGGATCGCCGTCCACCACCGTGAGATCGGCGAGTTTCCCCGGCTGTACGGTGCCGAGGTCGCCGTCGAGACCGAAGAGGCGGGCCGGCAGGACGGTCGCGGTGCGCAGCGCCCCGGCCGGGGACAGTCCGCCGCGGTGCAGGGCGCGCAGGCCCAGGTGGAGGGAGAGCCCGACCGGTACGAGGGGCTGGTCCGTGCCGAGCGCGACGAGACCTCCCGCGGCCAGCACCCGCCGGTAGACGTCCGTCTCGGTGCGCAGGGTGACCAGTTGGGCCGCGGTGGGCGGCACACCCGCGGATTGCCGCACGGCGGCGGAGTCCCACGGGGGCATGACGACGGTGACGCGTGGGTCGTCGGCGAGCCCCGGATCGGCGCCGAGCAGCGGGGCGGAGGTGAACGGCGTGGCGACGAGGGCGAAGTTGACGCCCTGCCCGGTGTAGATCTCCACGACGTCCTCGTACGCCCGCCCGGTCGCGGTCAGGGCGTGTCCGAACTCACCGCGCTGAGTGGCCAGCAGATGGGTCGTCAGATCCTGTCCGCTCTGGACGCCGGGTGACAGGAGATGGCTCCCCGAGCGCACCCCGAGCCGTTCGTGCGCGAACCGCGCGGCCTCTTCCATCACCCAACTGGGCGCTCTTACATAGGTCTTGACGAAGTCCCAGTCGAGGGCGGCACCCCGCTCCAGCGACCTGCGCAGACCGTCCTTCGTGCGGTGGGCGCGCCCCATGCTGTAGGCGACCCGCGAGCCGTCGAGCAGTTCGCCGGTCGTCAGCAGCCGGGGTCCGGCGAGCTGGCCGACGGCCACCGCCTCGCGGATGCGGGCCTGCTCGTAGGAGAATCCGCCCAGGGAGACGGCCGTGGTGATCCCGTACGTCAGTTGTCCGACGGTCTGGCGACCTCCGTAGGTGCTCTGCCAGGGGTGGGTGTGGGTGTCCCACAGCCCGGGGATCACGGTCCGGTTCGAGGCGTCGATCCTGTTGAGGGCGCCACGGCCGCGGGCCCGGTGCGGCGCGACTTCGGCGACGCGTCCGCCGCGTACGACGATGTCCACGTCGTCCCTGACCGACTCGCCGGTACCGTCCCACAGGCGCCCGGCGTGCACCACCGTGTCGGCGGGGGCGGTCCTGTGCTGGTCGAGCGGGACCCGGACGGTGTGGCTCTCGCCCCCGTCGATGCCGATGAGCCGCAGACGGCCCGAAGAGAGGTACAGGAGGGTCTTCGAGTCGCCGGACCAGGAGGGGTGGTCGGCGGGTTCGGTGGCGAGGGTGCGCGGGGCACCGGTCGGGGCGCCGTCGGGGGCGACGGGCAGCAGGCACAGCGCGGACTCGACGACGACCGCCATCCAGCGTCCGTCGGGCGACCAGACGGGTCCGGAGTCGTAGCGGTCGGCGATGCAGACGTGGGGCGCGACGGCGTGGAGGTGGTCGGTGCGTGTGGTGGTGTCGACGATCCGGATGACGTTGTAGCCCTCGCGGAAGCGGAGGTTCAGGCGGTTACGGTCGCACAGCGCGACGTATCTGCCGTCGGGTGACCAACTGGGGCGGCCGGGCAGCCCGCCACCGCCGAGCGGCGTCACCAGGACGCGTTCCTCACCGCTGCCCAGATCGCGCAGGACGAGCCTTCCGGTCATGTCGAGACAGGCGAGCCGCTTCCCGTCGGGCGAGAGCGCGGGATGGACCCGCCCGCCCGTGGCGAGCGCGGTCTCCTCGCCGGTGGCGAGATCGCGCCGGTACACGCCGAGCAGTCCGTCGCGGTCGTCGGCGTACAGGAGGGATCGTCCGTCGCGCGCCCACACCGGTGCGAGCAGATAGCGGGTGGGCCCGGACTTCCGCAGTCGCTCGGGCGGGCGCCCGCCCGACGTTCCGGCCAGCCAGAGCGAGTTGAGGGCGGCGAAGGCGATCCGCCGTCCGTCGGGAGACAGCGCGGGCAGGTGGATGCCCCGCACCGGGCGCACCCGAGCCTCGCCGAGGTCGTACTCCTTGAACCGGTACCGCGGCCGGTCCACCGGCAGTTCGCCCTGGAAGGGGATCGGCTCGGTCCGCGACGGCTTCTCCGGTCGTACGAGGGTGAAGCGGCCGTCCACGGTGAGGAGCAGTTCCCCCGCCGCGGTCCAGCGTGGCGGCACGGGTGCGAGATCTCCGGCGAGCGCGACGGGCGTGCCGTCGACGACGAGGGTGCAGGAGGCGTTCGGGGCAGCGGTGACGCGCAGGTACGCGAGGCGGCAGCCGTCGGGAGCCAGGGCCGGGGTCATGACCTGCGCGGCCGTGGTCTCCGTGTGCTCGACGACGACCGGGCCCACCGCGCCGGCCGGTACCGCGGCGATGGTGCGGGCTTCGAGGCCGGGCCCCGTGGGCAGAGTGACGGCCTTCGCGCGGACGAAGAGGACGCGCTTGCCGTCCGGAGACCAGGTGGGGTCGAAGTCCTCCCAGGGGCCGTCCTGAAGTGGGCCGTCCTGACCGGTGAGCCCGGTGACGCGGGTCAGTTCGCCGCTTGCCACGTCCAGGACGTGGATGCGGTACGGGCTGCCCTCGACCGGGTCGCCACGGCGCTCGGAGGCGAAGGCGATCCGGGTGCCGTCCGGGGACCAGGCCGGGGCGCGGTCGTCCCAGGGGCCGTCGGTGCGCTGCCGTACGTCCGAGCCGTCGGGGCGCATGGTCCACAGGTGGTAGCCGCCGCCCTGGTACGCGCAGAACGCGATGAGCTTGCCGTCCGGGGAGTGCGTGGGCCGGTTGGGTTCGAGGCCGGCCGGGGTGAGGGGCACGGCACGGCCGCCGGTGCGCGGGAGCGACCACAGCACATGCTGGATCTCGACGATCAGCCGGTCACCGGCCGGCGAGAGCGTGGCCGCGCCGTTGGTGGCCGCCGATAACGACAGGGAGAGCGTGGCGCGGCTGCTCGCCGCGGCCGGAGCGGGGACCAGGGCGGTGGAGGAGACGCCCACGACACCCGCGACGCCTGCCGCGGCGAGGAGTTGACGACGGGAGAGACGAGAGAGAGGGGGGAGCGAAGAAGGCGGGGAAAGCGGGGAGGGACGGGAGGTGGGGAGGGCTTCTGGACTCCGGTCGCGTTCCATGACAGAGAACGCTTACTCATCTCAAAGCCCGGGAGCAACAGCGCCATTCACGCCAGACGACCGAGTGGCTGCCGCCCCGGCTGCGCGACCGGATGTCCACCTCCGCCGCCGCGCTGTCGGGAGGCGAGCAGCAGATGCTCGCCATCGCCCGCGCGCTGATCGTCCGGCCGGACGTCCTGATCGTGGACGAACCGGCGCTCGGTCTGGCTCCCGCGCTGGTCGACGAGGTCTACGACCGGCTGGTCCGGCTGGCCCACGACGGACTGACGGTCGTGCTGCTGGAACAACTGCTCAGCCGGGCGATGTCCGTGTGCCACGAGGTCGTCGTGCTGCACGAGGGCGTCGTAGCCGCCCAGGGAAGGCCCGGCGACCCGTCGTTCGCCCTCCTGGCCGAGGCGGCGTATTTCAGCGGGGACCGGGAGACCGCCGCGACCGCCACGTAGCAACTGCCGGAACTTCCGCCGCAACTGTCGGAGCCTGCGCTACGGCTGCCGGAGCTTCCGTTCGCTGTGACCAAACCGAACTCAGGTCGAGAATGAGGTGGAGCCGTGCTCCGGAGAACCAGTAGATTCCGCCGCACCGCCGGGGCCGTCGCCGTCCTGGCCGCCGTGGCGCTCACCGCGGGCGCGTGTGCGGGGCAGGACTCCGCCGAGGCCGGCAGCGGCAAGCAGTCGGCCATCAGGATCGGCGCGTGGATACCGCTCACGGGGGCCGTCGCCGCCTACGGCGTGCCGCCGAAGGCGGGCGCCGACGCCTACTTCAAGATGCTCAACGCCCAGGGCGGGATCAACGGCCGCAAGATCGACTGGACCGTCAAGGACAACGCCTTCGACCCGCAGCAGACCGTGCAGATCGCGCGCCAGTTGATCGGCCAGGACAAGGTCGTGGCCATCGTCAACGCCAACGGGACGGCTCAGGCCGAGGCGGCCTTCCCGTTCGTACTGACGCAGTCGAAGGTGCCGATCGTCGACGAGCAGGGCGGCTCCGAGTCCTGGTACGAGCCGCCGCGCCCCGGGCTCTTCGGTACGCAGACCCTGTACGAGGACCAGGCGGCTGCGGTTGCCGCCTGGGCGGTCCAGGACGGCGCGAAGAAGATCCTCGTCGTCCACAGTGATCCGGCCGCGTTCGTCAACGTGGCCAAGCAGGTGGAGCCCGTCGCGAAGAAGGTGGACCCGTCGGTGGAGGTCGACCGGCTGGCGGTCAAGTTCCAGACCACGGACTACACGCCGGTGGTCAGCAAGGTGAAGGCCGAGAAGCCGGACGCGGTGATCCTGATCCTCACCTCGCCCGAGGCGGCGGCCTACCTCAAGGAGGCCAGGCTCCAGGGGCTGACACAGGCCACGTACGGCTATGCGCCCGTGGCGGCGGAGTCGACGATCGCCCTGGCCAAGGACGCCGCCGAGGGGCTCAAGGCCGTACAGCTGGTCAAGGTCCCTCCGACGCCGAACCCGCCGTGCAGGAGTTCAGGACCCCGATGGCCAAGTACGAGCCCGGCCAGGACGCCGGATTCCTCGCGCTGTGGGGGTGGAGCAACGCCAAGGTGTTCGCGCAGATCGTGAAGACCATCAAGGGACCCGTCACCTCAGCCGCGATCACCGAGGCGTACGAGAAGGCCACCGCGGTGGATCCCGGCGTCTCGCCCGTGATGCGGTTCAGCGCGAACGATCACCTCGGAACCCGGAGCGTGCAGCGCGTGGTCGTGAAGAAGGGGGTCTGGGTCTCCAGCGGCGACTTCTACACACCTCCGGCGCGCGACTGAGTCCCGTACGGGGGGCGGGGGCGCCACCTCGAAGCGGTGCCCGCCCCGTGGCCGAGGCCGGGCCCCGCCGCACAGGCTGAAGAATCAAGCCAGGTCGACGCGCGTCAATGGCCCTTGGCGGCCGGTCTTCGCTGGGAGAGCCACAGGGCGACCGCCTCCGAGATGGGCTGCCCGGTTTCGAGTTCGATGAAGCCGAACTGCCCGCCCTGGTTGCCTTCCAGGAACCACCAGACGCCGTCCTCGTCCTCGGCGAAGTCGAAGGCGGCGTACGCGAGTCCGGTGAACGCGGTGTACTCCTGGACCGAGCGGGAGATGCGGCCGGGCACCGGTGTGGGCTCCCAGCCGTGTCCGGTGTCGCCGAAGCGCCCGTCGACCTGCCCGGCCTCGGCGACCTTCCGTGCGGCGAACAGTTGGTTGCCGATGCAGGTGAGCCGGATGTCGGCCCGCTTGGGGATGTACTGCTGAAGCAGCGCGGGACCGGCCGCGACGCCGGAGAAGTCCGCGTCGGGGCCGATCAGCGTGGTCGGCAGGGCCACCGGGGGTTCGCCGGGCGGCGGCCCCGAGGCGGACTTCACCACCACTTGCCGGTACTCCTCCACGAACTGCTGGGCCACCCGGGGAGCGGTGGTGATCACGGTCGGTGGGACCGCGAAACCACTGCTGTGGGCGACCCGCAGCTGCCAGGGTTTGTGCCGGGCCTGCTCGGCCCGGCGCGGGTGGTTCATCCAGCGGGTGGAGGCGGAGTAGAGCATGCCGAACAGGGCCTGCTTGGTCTCGGCGGTGAGCCACGGCGAGGGCTCCGCCGCGTGCGCCGCGGGTTCACCCGGACGGCGTACCCACACGGAACGCAGACCGGCCATGCTGAGTACATGGCCGTTGACCGAGAGGTAGCCGTCGAAGTCGCCATGCGCGTAGTCCGCGGACAGCACCGCCTTGCCCGGCAGGTCGGCCGGGTCCAGGCGCACCATGGGCACGCCCTGTTCGTGCAGCCTGGCCACGACCATGTCGGCAGTGACGTCCTGCTCCGCCGTGAGAATGAGTACCGTCATGTGAGTGAGGGGCCGTCAGTCGTCGAAGTGCGTCTGGGAACCGGCGGTCGAGGTGGTCGTGCCGGTGGCCATGAGGAGAGCGTGGTCACTGACGGCCGGACGGCCGTCCGGCAGCACGTTCAGTTGCAGGGACACGTCGAAGTGGTACGGGGGTATTGCGGCCGAATGCCCTGTGGGCAAGGCGTAGTTGAGGGTGAACGGTCGCACGAAGGATCCTCCCGCCATCTCACAATGTTCTGCACCCTTCCCTACGTGTCACGCCCGTAAGGAATTCATCACTTTCCGCCACATCGGGGTGAAGGGCATCACATCGCGTCGATTCAGGCTTACTAGTTTCCGTATTGCACGTGTGTGTGCTTGGTTGTCTGCTTGACCCAGGCCGAAAGCTTCGGCCAAGGCTTCATTCTCTGTAATCTAGACGCCGTCTCACCCAGGAGAGTTCCCGGTGACCGTAGTTCTCGATCCGAGTGCCCAATCCGCCCCGATCCAGGGCGTGTTGGACCCCATCTCGTGTGACGCACGCGACTTCGGGGCATATGCGCGAACCGGCGGCTGGACCTTCGCCCTGAAGGTGGCGCGCAGCGTGCGCCCCGGTGGGCAGTCCGCCGACGAGACGCCGAAGGTGTCCGCGAAGGAGTTCGCCGAGCTGGCCGGATGTTCCCCCGAACGGGTGATGCGCTATTACAAGGCCTGGGACAGGGCCGCCGACGACGGTCTCGTCCCGCACTTCGAAGTCCTCGTCCCGGGCCAGGACATCGAGCTGCCGGACGCCGAGGCGTGGCAGACGTACTACGTGTCCCGCTCCAGCGCCTCCTCCGAGCGCGGCAGCGCCATCACCGAGGCCGCCGCGGCCGAGGGCATCCGCCCCACCAAGGCCCTGGAGGTCGCCGAGAACCCCACCGCGCTGCGGGCGGCGATCCTCGCCGACCCCTCCACGGCTCAGGCGGCCCGGGCCGCGCTCCTCGACCGGGTGAAGGAGGACCCGGCGTTGCAGGCCGAGCTGGCCCGTGACATCGCCCGCACCGACGAGCTCAAAAAGGCGGTCGCCACCGAGACCAGGGCGGCCGACCGGATCGGTTATGTCCGCCAGATCGCGGAGAAGGGCCAGATCAGGACACCGGCCGGACAGACCCTCGACGCCCCGGCCGAACTGCGCTCCGAGGCCGAGCGCCACCTCTCCCTCCTCGACGAGCTGGACGAGGGCGAAGACACCGGCGAGTGGGCGACCGAGGCGTACGACACCATGAAGAACCTCGTCGTCGAGACCGTCGAGGCGGACCCCGAACTGCGCGTCCAGGAGCGCCGCACGAAGTTCTACAGCAGCCTGCAGAAGGCCACGAAGGTCTTCGAGGAACTGACCTTCGACGACGCCGACGACATCTACGAGGACGACATGGTGCAGCGCCTGGAGGAGCTCCAGCAGGCGATCGGCTCTTGCATCACGGCACTTCGGAGCGCTGCTCCCCGCCAGTGAGCCGTGCCGGTGGTCTCCCGGGAACAGGCCGTTCCCGGGAGACCACCGGTTTCACCGGGGAAGACCTGCCGGGTCGGTCGCCCACTGGGTGTTGGGCTGTTCGGCGAGCCGGAAGGCGATCCTGCCGCCCTTCGTCGTCAGGCCGGCATCCGTCCAGGAGCGTTGCGTGGGGCGCCCGTTGACGCGTACGGCGTCGATGTAGGGGTGTGCGGCGTCCGCGCCGGGCGCGCCGATGGTGAGATCGGTGTTGCCCGGACGGTCCACGACCGCGCTCGGGAAGAGCGGGGCGCCCAGCAGCATCGAGGCGCTGCCCGGGGTCTGGGGATACAGACCGAGGGCGGAGAAGACGTACCAGGCGGACATGGTGCCCAGGTCGTCGTTCCCGGGCAGCCCCGAAGGACCGGTGCCGTACACGGTGTTGAGGATCTGCCGTACCGTCGCCTGCGTCTTCCAGGGCTGTCCGAGGGCGTTGTACAGCCAGGGTGCGTGGATGCCGGGTTCGTTGGTCGGGTCGTAGCGCAGCGGGTCGCCGCCGCGCACCGACCAGGAGCCGTCCGCCGTGTGGAAGAACCCGTCGAGGCGGGCGACGGCCTGCTCCCCGCCGCCCATCGCGGCCGCCAGACCCTGGACGTCCTGCGGCACCATCCAGGTGTACGTGGCGCTGGTGCCCTGAGCGAAGCCGAGGTCGCTGCCCGGGTTGAACGGGCCCACCCAGGAGCCGTCGAGCCTGCGGGCCTGGATGTAGCCTGCGTCGGCGGTGGCGGCGGGGTTGAAGACATTGCGCCAGTAGGCGCCGCGCTCGGCGAACACGGCGGCCTCCTGGTCACGGCCGAGCAGCTTCGCCCACCGCGCGAGCGCGGAGTCGGCGACGGCGTCCTCCAGGGTCTCGGCGGCACCACCCCAGCAGTGGCAGACGTCCTGCGCGGCGTAGTGCGAGTTCAAGTACTGTGCGAGATTGGGGCGTTGGCCCACGCACTGTCCGGGGCAGCCCGCGTCCGAGAGGCCGTCGGCGTTCGGCACGGTGGCCTGCCGGACGAGCGAGTCGAAGGCGCCTTCGTAGTCGAAGTTGCGGACGCCCATGGCGTAGAAGGTGGCCAGGGTGGCCGCCGAGGGATCGCCGGTCATGACGTGGGTGGCGCCGCTGATGTGCACCCAGCGGTCCCAGACGCCGTTGTTCTGCTGCGCGAAGTTGTAGAGGGACTGGGCGAAGTCGCCCGCGATCCTCGGTTTCAGCAGGGCGAGCAGTTGTATCTGGGCGCGGTACTGGTCCCAGCCCGAGAAGTTGCTGTACTGCGCGCGCTGGCCGCGGGCGAGGCGGTGCACCGCGCCGTCCATGCCGTAGTACCGGCCGTCGGCGTCGCTGATCAGGTCGGGTTGCATCAGCGCGTGGTAGAGCGCGGTGTAGAAGGTGGTGCGCTGGGCGGAGGTGCCGCCCCCGACGCGTACGGTGCTCAGTTCGCGGTCCCAGGCGCGGGCACCCGCGTCGGCCACCTGGGCGACGCTCGCGTGCGACGGGATCTCTCCGCGGAGGTTGGCCTCGGCGCCGCCGAGACTGACGTACGAGATCCCGATGCGCATGTGGACATCGTTGTCAGAGCTGGTGTCGAATCCGACGTATCCGCCGGAACCGCGGCCCGCGCGGGCTGCCCCGGTGGCGTACCCCTCGCCTCCCGAAGCGGCGGTCGAACCCGGCGACAGCGCGCCGTCCTTCCACGTGCCGAAGTCGGAGAAGGCACGGTCGAAGGAGGCGCTGAAGTACAGCTTGTAGTAGCTCTTGCGGTTGTTCGTGCCGCCGTTGGCGCGGCGTCCGCAGAAAGCACCGGTGAGGACCCAGCCGGTCACCTTGCGGTGCGCGGCGTCGATGTCGACGTGCGCGTCCTCACTGCCGTTGAGGGAGTTGGAGACGCGGAAGAGCAGGTTGGCGGGACGGTCGCTCGGGAAACCGAAGTCGGCGACTCCGGCACGCTCACTGACGGCCAGGTCGGCGGTGGCACCCGTCTTGAGACCGAGGGTGTATCGCCCGGGTACGGCCTTCTCCTCGGCGTGCGTGAAGTCGGCGGCGTAGACCGCGTCCTTGGTGTCCGCCGAGGGCGACGACGTCACGTCACCGACGAACGGCATGATCGGTACGTCCCCGGCGGCGCCCGGGTTGCAGCCGGCGCCGTTGACGTGGGTGAGGCTCAGACCCCGGATGCGGGTGGTGTCGTACTGGTAGCCGTTGGCGGCCCCCGTGCTGGTCTGATCGCCTGTGGTGCTGGTCGGGGACCAGGCGATCATCCCGTACGGGAGGGTGGCGCCGGGGTAGGTGTTGCCGCCGTTCGCCGATCCGATCAGCGGGTCCACGGCGGAGACCGGCCGCTGGGGCGGGAGGCCGGCCGCGTCCACCGGGGCGGGAAGGGCGAGGACGACCGCGGTGGTCACGACCGCGGCGGCGGACCTGCTCGCGGTGCGACTGCCGAACCGTCTTGCTGTGCGCAGCCATTGGGGGCGCATACGTGGTGTCACCTTCCGTGGGACGAGGAGGTGCGATGACGGGTCGGACCGGGCTGTCCCCGACGACTGGCCGCCTCGGGCACCGGTCCGGGCGCGAGGATAGAAGGCGGCCGGGAGAGCCGGAAGTGGCGTGTGCGGACTGCTGGTTACGGGGTGGTGAAGGGTGTGGGCGGGACGGGGATGCGGAGCTCGGGCGTGTGGGGCCCGCAGGGGGGTCTCAGTCGTTCGCGTTCGCCATCGCCGTCTCGGCCGCCGCACGGTAGAAGGCCATCTGGTCGACGAGCGGCTGGGGTGCGTGCGGGGCGAAGCAGAGGTCGAGGTTCTGCGCCGATGCGGCCGCCGCGGCCTCGCTGCGCGGGAAGAGTGACTGCTCGTACGTGGTCAGGGCCTTCTCGATGTCGTCCGGGTGGGCGGCGATGGCCGTCGCGAGTTCGGCACCGTCGAGCATGGCGAGGTTGGCGCCCTCGCCGGCGAACGGAGACATCAGGTGCGCGGCGTCTCCGAGCAGGGTGACGCCCAAAACACGGTCCCAGCGGTGCCCGACCGGCAGGGCGTGGACCGGGCGGGCGACGAGCGCCCCGTCCGCGTCGGCGATCAGCGCCCGCAGCCGCTCGTCCCAACCGTCGAAGTGCTCCAGGAGACTCGCCTTGGCCGCTTCGGCGTCTGTGAAGTCGATGGGGCCGGACGTGGCCCAGTCGGCGGGCGTGCGCAGCGCGGCGTAGACGTGCAGCGAGCCGTCGGGGGTGCGGTGGGCGAGAAATCCGTGACCCTCGGCGAGCGCGAACATCATGCCGTTGCCCACGACGGCGGCGCTCTCCGGGTGCCGGATGTCGGCGTCGAGGAGGTGCGCCTCGACGAAGGAGAGGTCGAGGTAGGCAGGGGTGGCGTCCGAGACGAGCGGCCGCACCTTCGACCACGCGCCGTCGGCACCGATCAGCAGATCGGCGGTGATCGTCCGCCCGTCGCCGAACGTCACCTCGTGGCGGCTGTCCTCGAGCGTTCGTACGCCGATGACTTTGGCGCCCCAGCGGACGGTGCCGTCGGGCAGGGAGCCGAGGAGGAGGTCCCGCAGTACTCCCCGGTCCACCTCGGGCCGTGTGCCGCCCTCGCCGTCTTCTGCCATCCGGACGGTGGTCGTCTGGTCGAGGATGCGCATGGCCTCACCGCCGCGGTGGATGACCGCCCGGAACTCGTCGTGGAGACCGGCGGCCCGCAGGGCGGCCTGACCGGAGTCCTCGTGTATGTCCAGCATGCCGCCCTGCGTGCGGGCGGTGGGTGAGGCGTCGAGATCGAAGACGGCGGACTCGATGCCGTTCAGGTGCAGTACGCGGGCGAGGGTGAGGCCGCCGAGACCGGCGCCGACGACGGCGATGGGGTGGTGAGTGGACAAGGTAGTCGCTCCTTCGGAAGGGGTGACGCGGGCCGCTGTCACCCCTCGAAGGTAGCGAACATGTTCGTTGCGAACAAGTACTTTGCGAGCATGTTCGTTCCGTTAGGGCCTGGGTGTTCTGCGTGCGGGAGGGCTGAGCGGGTAGGCGCGGCTGTCGCCCGGAGGGCAGACCGGGAGGGCAGACCGGCCCGCTGGAGAACCGGCGACAGGCAGCCGCATGGGAGGCCAGGCGGCGGGCGCCCCGCCGGGGATCAGATTCGGGCAGCCGGGCCTGAGGCTTTGTGGCCGGCGGCGTCGCGCGGCGGCCTTCGCAGCCGACCGCAGTCCCGCGGTGTCCGGGGGAAAGGCGGTCACTGCTCACTGTTGCCGCCCGCACGCCACCGAGGTGGGCGCGGGCGGCCGAGGGCTACGGACCAGGCTCACGCGGGCCCGATCCGGTGGGAGCCGCGCCCCGGACTCCGCCCACGCAGAGGCCAACAGGACCCAGGGAGAGAGCGCGACCGCCCGACGCCCCTCCGGCCTCCCGGAAAGCCGAGGCCGAGGACGGTACTCCCCCGAGGCCGGCCCGACGAGCCGGGCCACCGACCCGACGAGCCGGGGCCACCGACGGCACCCGTCGCGCTGCCGGCCCCCGGAGGGGTGCTACCAGCGGCCCTCCACCTGCTCCTTGATCCGTCGGTCGTAGAGTTCCTCGATCGCGTCCAGCGTCTCCGCCGACAGCGCCGACAGCTTCGCGGCGGTCGCGTTGGCGTGGGCCTGTTCGGGCGAGCGGGCGCCCGGGATCACCGTGGTCACTCCGGGCTGCTGGATGATCCAGCGCAGCGCCAGCTGCGCCGGGGTGACGCCCTCAGGGGCGAGCGCGGAGAACTCGGCCGCAGCCTCCACGCCGGTCACGAAGTCGACGCCGGAGAAGGTCTCGCCCTGGTCGAAGGACTCCCCGTGACGGTTGTACGTCCGGTGGTCGTCCGCCGCGAACACCGTGTCCTTCGTGTACTTGCCCGAGAGCAGTCCGGAGGCCAGCGGAACGCGGGCGATGATCGCGACGCCCGCCTCCCGCGCCGCCGGCAGGACCTGCCGCAGGGGCTTCATGCGGAACGGGTTCAGGATGATCTGCACGCTCGCCACGTTCGGCCGGGCGATCGCGGTCAGCGCCTCGTCACAGGTCTCGACACTCACCCCGTACGCGGCGATCCGCTCCTCCTCGACCAGCGTGTCCAGCGCGTCGAACACCTCGTCCGACGAGTAGACGGGGGTCGGCGGGCAGTGCAGCTGCACCAGGTCGATGCGGTCGACGCCGAGGTTGCGCCGGGAACGGTCGTTCCACGCGCGGAAGTTGTCGAGGACGTAGTTCTGCGGAATCTGCTCGACCCGGCGGCCCATCTTGGTCGCCACCATCACGTGCAGGTCGGGGCGGGCACTGAGGAAGGACGCGATCGCCTGCTCACTGCGCCCGTCGCCGTACACGTCCGCGGTGTCGAAGAACGTCACCCCCGACTCCGCCGCCGTCTCCAGCACCGCCTCGGCGTCCGCAGCGCTCACGTCGCCCCAGTCGGCGCCGAGCTGCCACGTACCGAGACCGATGACCGATGCCTTCTGGCCTGACCTGCCGAATTCACGCTCGTCCATGCCGTCAGTCTGACATCTCCACCCGCTCGCGCAGGACGCCCGCCCCGCTCACGCCCGCCCGCGCCCCCCAGGCGGATGCAACAGCGCGTCATTCACTCGCACGGGTGAAGCCTTTTGACGGACAGGTGATGCGTGTCAACCGTCACCTACCGTGAACCAGGTGACCGACCATTTAGAAAGTGAAGGACGCACCCCCTGGACCCGTCGGGGGTTCCTGCTGAGCGCGGCCTCGCTCACCGCGCTGCTGCCACTCGCGCTGCCGGACCGTGCCGCCGCGGCGGAGGAGCTTCCCGGTTTCCCCGAGGGCGTCGACGTCTACCGCTCGGCGTACCGCAACTGGGTCGGCGAGATCACCGCCACGGGGCTGTGGGCCTGCGCTCCGACCGACCAGGACCAGGTGGTCGCCGTGGTCAACTGGGCCTGGAAGCAGGGCTGGTCGGTGCGCGCCCGGGGCAGTTCCCACGGCTGGTCGCCGCTGACGATCGCCTCGGGGACCGAGGCGGGCGCTCCCGTGCTGCTCGTCGACACCGCCCGGCATCTCACCGGTCTGTCCCTGGAGTCCACCGCCCCCGCCGTCGTACGAGCCGGTGCCGGCGTCACGCTGGAAGCTCTGCTCGGGCATCTGGAGGACCATGGCCTCGGCCTCACGGCGACGCCCGCGCCCGGCGACCTGACGCTCGGCGGCGCCCTGGCCATCGACGCCCACGGCACGGCCGTTGCGGCCCACGGCGAGAGCAGACTGCCCGGGCACACCTACGGCTCGCTCAGCAATCTCGTCCTGTCCCTCACGGCGGTGGTGTGGGACGCGGGCAGTGACGCCTACGTTCTGCGGACGTACGGGAGGGACGACCCCGACGGTGCGGCGCTCCTCGCGCATCTCGGCCGCGCCCTGGTCACCGAGGTGACGTTGCGCGTGGGCGCGAACACCCATCTGCGCTGCGTCAGCCGTACCGACATCCCCGCCGCCGAACTCTTCGCGGCGCCGGGCGGCCCCAAGGGCGGACGCACCTTCGCGAGCTTCCTGGACGAGTCGGGGCGTGCGGAGGCGATCTGGTTCGCGTTCACCGAGCACCCCTGGCTGAAGGTCTGGAGTGTCGCCCCCACCCGGCCGCCGGCCTCGCGCCGCGTGGGGTCGCCGTACAACTACCCCTTCTCGGACAACATCCCCACCGTCGTCGCCGATCTCGCCGGGCGCATGATGGCCGACGCGGCCTGGTATCTGGCCCCGCTCCTGGGCAGCGCGCAGTTCACCGCGGCGGCCGTGGGACTGACCGCCACCCTGTCGGCGGACATCTGGGGACCGTCGAAGAACACGCTGCTCTACATCAGGCCCACCACACTGCGGGTGACCGCCAACGGGTACGCGGTGCTCACCTCGCGTGCCGAGGTGCAGCGCGTCGTCGCCGAGTTCACGGCCTTCTTCCGCGAGCGGCTCGCCGCCTACGCCGCCCGGGGCCGCTACCCCGTCAACGGTCAGGTGGAAATCCGGGTGACCGGCCTCGACCACCCGTCCGACGCCGACTCGGCGGGCGCCCGCGCGCCACTGCTGTCCGCGCTGCGACCCCGCGCCGACCACCCCGAATGGGACACGGCCGTCTGGCTGGACGTGCTGACACTGCCCGGGACGCCCGACGCGGAGGCGTTCTTCCGGGAGTTGGAGCGCTTCCTGCTCACGACGTACGACGGCGAGTACGCGCTCACCCGCGTCGAGTGGTCAAAGGGCTGGGGCTATACGGACGAGGCCGCCTGGTCCGACGAGGAGGTGCTGGGCACCACGGTGCCCGCCTCCTTCCGGGACGGTGCGGGCCCGGGCTGGGACGAGGCGGCCGCCGTCCTGGACAGGCTCGATCCTCACCGGCTGTTCGGCACTGCCGTCCTCGACCGGCTCTTCCCCTGATGTCCGGTCCTCCGAAGCGCGGTGGTCTCACTCCGCGGCAGCGGTCAGTTGCTCCTGTTCGGGCGTGCGCGTCTCGCGGAACAGCAGGCGCGCCGGAACCGTGAGGAGCCACCAGTACTTGGCGGCCGTCGGCGAGGCGAGCGACACCGGAATCGAGGAGGCGAAGACGAGGACGGTCAGGAGGCCCCTCAGAACCGACTGCCTGATCTGGGCGGGGGGCACGGTCGGCTTGGCAAGGGTCGGACTGGCCCACAGGCGGGCGGACATGGCTGTGAGCAGCCCGACGGCGAGGACGATCGTCGCCGCGTAGACCGAGGTGGCCACGGCGGTGCCGCCGTACTCGCTGATGAGGCGCGTGGGGAACGGAAGCGCGGCCACGACGGCGAGCAGAGCGAGATAGAGGCGCAGCAGCCAGTTGTCGAGCGCGGCGATCTGCCGGAAGAGCGCGTGCTGGCCCAGCCACAGGGCGCCGATGACGGCGAAGCTCAGCAGATACGCCCCGAACTTGGGCAGGGCGTCCCTCAGCGCGGCTGCGACCTCGCCGTCGGCCAGTCCCTCGGGAACGGTGATGTCGAGCGCGAGCAGCGTGATGGCGATCGCGATCACCGCGTCGCCGAAGGTGACGAGTCGATCGGGATCCATCATGGCGTCGCGGCGGGGAAGGCGCGGGACACGGTTGGTCATCAGGAGGGCACCAGGGGTGTGAGGAACGCCTGTTGGCGTGTACGGGGACGACGAGCGGTCAGAGTACAGGCGCCCACCTCAAAGCCCTCCGCATCGCAACCTGTTGGGCCTCCCACGGATGGTCGATGCGTTCAACTCCTTGTGAACCCAGGTCAATTCAATGCCCGCTTTGCTTCATCTCTTGACGAGCTTGGTTCAGACCTTTAGGTTCACCGATCACTACAGCTCCATGAATGCACTCAACATTCACGGACATGAACGCCCCCCACTGTCAGCCTCCCCGAAGGGCTGTGACCCTCTGATGGCAAGACAATCCCTCGCGCGCTCCACCGCGCTGCGCGCCACTCTGACCACGGCGGTGTTCGCTCTCTCCGCCGGCGCCCTGAGCGTCTCCCCCGCCTCCGCCGCCACCGGGACCATCACCGGACTCGCGGGCAAGTGCCTCGACGTGGCCGGCGCGAACTCCGCGAACGGCACGGCCGTTCAGCTCTACGACTGCAACGGCACCGCCGCCCAGCAGTGGACCGTCGGCTCCGACGGGACCGTACGGGCCCTCGGCAAGTGTCTTGACGTCACCGGCAACTCGACCGCGGACGGGGCCAAGCTCCAGCTGTGGGACTGTTCGGGCGGCGCCAACCAGAAGTGGACGGTCTCCGCCGCCCGTGACCTCGTCAATCCGCAGGCGAACAAGTGTGCCGACGTCACCGGCAACACCTCGGCCAACGGCACGCCGATCCAGATCTGGACCTGCACCGGCGCCGCCAACCAGAAGTGGACCGCGCCCGCCGCCGACGGCGGAGGAACGCCCCCCTCCGCGCCGATGGCCGTCGCCCCCTACCTCTACAACGGCTGGGGCAACCCGCCGAGCCCCACCACCGTCATGAACGCCACCGGCGTCAAGTGGTTCACGCTGGCCTTCGTCCTCAGCAACGGCTACTGCAATCCGCAGTGGGACGGCGGCCGCGGGCTGACCGGCGGCGTCGACCAGCAGACCATCAACACCGTGCGCTCGGCCGGCGGCGACGTCGTCCCCTCCTTCGGCGGCTACAGCGGCAACAAGCTGGAGAGCTCCTGCTCCAGCGCCGGGGAACTGGCCGGCGCGTACCAGAAGGTCATCAACGCGTACGGGCTCAAGGCGATCGACATCGACATCGAGGCCGACGCCTACAGCAACACGACGGTCCAGCAGCGCACCGTGGACGCGCTCAAGACCGTCAAGGCCAACAACCCGGGCATCAAGGTGTACGTCACGATCGGCACCGGTCAGAGCGGCCCCGACACCGGCCTGATCAACCGGGCCGCGGCGTCCGGACTGACCGTGGACGCCTGGACGATCATGCCGTTCGACTTCGGCGGCGCGGGCCAGAACATGGGCACGCTCACCCAGCGGGCCGCGGAGGGTCTCAAGACCGCGCTGAAGAACGCGTACAACTACAGCGACGACCAGGCGTACCGGGACATGGGCATCTCCTCCATGAACGGCATCACCGACAACAACGAGACCGTCACCACAGCCGACTTCCAGACCATCCTCGGCTACGCGCAGCAGCACCACCTCGCGCGGCTGACGTTCTGGTCGGCCAACCGTGACCGTCCCTGCCCGGGCACCTACCCGAACGACGACACCTGCTCGGGTGTGGCCCAGAACGCCTGGCAGTTCACCAGCATCTTCGCCAAGTACACCGGCTGACGGACGCGCTTCCCCCTTCCACGCCCCATCACCACAGGAGAAATCCGTGTCCAGCTCCGTGCCCAGATCCGTACTCAGAGGGAAGCGACTGTCCGGTCGCCACCGGATACCGCGAGTGCTGACCGTGGTCGCCCTCGTGGCGACCACCGTGTCCGGCATCGAGTTCGCCTCGCAGGACTCGGCGAGCGCGGCGGCCGCCGCCCTACCCACCGGCTACACCACCGTGGTCAACAAGGGCAGCGGCAAGTGCGTCGACGCCCGCTCGGCCGCGAGTGCCGACGGCACCGCCGTCCAGCAGTACGCGTGCAACGGCAGCACTGCCCAGAACTGGCAGTTGGTGGCCACCAGCGGCGGCTACTACCGGGTGAACAGCAACTTGGACGCCACAAAGGCGTGGGACGTCACCGACGTCTCCACCGCGGACTCCGCGCCGGTCCAGCTGTGGACGTACTCCAGCGGCAACAACCAGCAGTGGCTGCCCGTCGCCGAGTCCGACGGCGCCTACCACTTCGTCAACCGCAACAGCGGGAAGTGCCTGGACGTCCCCAGCGCCTCCACCGCGGACAGCGTGCAGCTCGCGCAGTACGCCTGCAACGGCACCGCCGCGCAGTCCTTCACTCTGGGCGGCGGCACGACGAACCCGCCGGGCACTCCGGACTTCGGTCCCAACGTGACGGTGTTCGACCCGTCGATGTCGGCGGCCGGCATCCAGTCCAAGCTGGACTCGGTCTTCTCCCAGCAGGAGACCAACCAGTTCGGCTCGGCCCGCCAGGCCCTGCTGTTCAAGCCCGGCACCTACAGCGCGAACGCCAACGTGGGCTTCTACACGCAGGTCGCCGGCCTGGGCTTCTCGCCGGACGATGTGACCATCAACGGCGCCGTGCACGCGGAGGCCGACTGGTTCCAGGGCAACGCCACCCAGAACTTCTGGCGCGATGCCGAGAACCTGTCGGTCAACCCGACCGGTGGCACGGACCGTTGGGCCGTCTCGCAGGCCGCTCCGTACCGGCGCATGCATGTGCGCGGCAACCTCGCGCTGGACGACGGCGGTTGGTCCAGCGGCGGTTTCATCTCCGACACCAAGGTCGACGGGCAGATCCAGTCCGGCACCCAGCAGCAGTTCCTCACCCGCAACTCGCAGATGGGCAGTTGGTCCGGCTCCAACTGGAACATGGTCTTCGTCGGCGACCAGGGCGCGCCCGCCCAGTCCTTCCCGACGTACACCAACGTCGCCAGCTCACCGACGATCCGCGAGAAGCCGTTCCTGTACGTCGACAGCGCGGGCGCCTATCAGGTGTTCGTGCCCGGGCTGCAGTCCAACGCCGTCGGCACCACGTGGAGCGGGAAGACCCCGGCGGGCAAGTCCCTGCCGATCGACCAGTTCTACATCGTCAAGCCCGGCGCCACCGCGGCCGACATGAACACGGCCCTCGCGGCGGGCAAGAACCTGCTGGTCACTCCGGGCGTCTACCACCTCAACCAGACGATCGACATCACGCGCCCCGACACGGTGGTGCTGGGCATGGGCCTGGCCACGTTCGTGCCGGACGGCGGGATCACCGCCGTCACCACCGCCGACGTGGACGGCATCCAACTGGCGGGCCTGCTGATCGACGCGGGCACCACCAACTCCCCCACGCTGATGCAGATCGGCCCGGCCGGTTCGTCCGCCACCCACGCTTCCGACCCGACGCAGCTGTCCGACGTCTTCATCCGGATCGGCGGCGCCACCGTCGGCAAGGCGACCAACTCGCTGGTGATCAACAGCGCCAACACGATCATCGACCACACCTGGATCTGGCGGGCCGACCACGGCAACTCCGGCACGGTCGGCTGGACGACCAACACGGCGGACAACGGCCTGACCGTCAACGGCAACAACGTGACCGCGTACGGCCTGTTCGTCGAGCACTACCAGAAGACCCAGGTCACCTGGAACGGAAACGGCGGCAGAACGTACTTCTTCCAGAACGAGATGCCCTACGACCCGCCGAACCAGGCCTCCTGGATGAACGGCACCGGAAAGGGCTATCCCGCCTACAAGGTCGCCTCCTCCGTGACCACCCACGAAGCGTGGGGATTGGGCAGCTACTGCTACTTCAGCGCCAACTCGAGCGTGGTCGCCGATCATGCCTTCGAGGTGCCGAGCGTGTCCGGGGTCAAGTTCCACGACATGGTGACCGTCTCGCTGGGCGGTGTCGGCACGATCAGCCACATCATCAACAGCACCGGAGGACCGTCCAACTCCAGCACCAACGTCGCCTACCTCACCAACTACCCGTAAACCGCACGGAAAGGATCGATCAGCGGATGCACACCATCAGATCCGGTTCCGCGCGCACCACCCTGCGGATCCTCCTGCTCCTGGCGGCGCTGCTCGGCCTCGCCGCACCGCCCGCCGCCCACGCGAGCACCGCGGCGACCCCGTTCAAGGTGCTCGCGCTCTACAGCGGCACCTACGACGCGGCGCACATCGACTTCGACAAGGAGGCCAACGTCTGGTTTCCGCAGCAGGCCGCGGCGAACGGCTTCACCTACACGGCCAGCACCAACTGGGACCTGCTCGCCAACGGCGGGGTCAATGCCTACCAAGTCGTGCTGTTCCTCGACGACTTGCCGCAGACATCCGCCCAACGATCCGGTTTCGAGGCGTACATGCGGGGCGGTGGCGCCTGGATGGGCTTCCACGTCTCCGCCTTCACGACGAATGCGGCGAGCTGGTCCTGGTACCACAACCAGTTCCTCGGCTCCGGAAACTTCCAGTCGAACACCTGGGGTCCGACCTCGGTGACCCTGAAGGTCGAGGACCGTACGCAGCCGGCCACCAAGAATCTGCCGGCCACGTTCACCTCGTCGGTCAGTGAGTGGTACAGCTGGTCCAACGATCTGCGGCAGAACCCGAACATCAAGATCCTGGCCTCGATCGACCCCAGCAGCTTCCCGGTCGGAACGGATCCCAACCAGTCCTGGTACAGCGGCTATTACCCGATCCTGTGGACCAACACGCAGTACAGGATGCTGTACGCGAACTTCGGTCACAACGCGATGAACTACACGACCAACACGCGTCTGTCGTCGACGTTCGCGAGCGCCACACAGAATCAGTTCCTGCTGGACGGTCTGAAGTGGCTGGGAGGAGCCGACACCGGCACGCCCCCGGCTGACTCCCCCTCCGAGACCGCCTGGTACTCACTGACGAATGCCGGCAACGGCACCTGCGTGGACGCCCGTTCGGCCGCCACGGCGAACGGGACCGTGATCCAGCAGTACGCCTGCAACGGCACCCAGGCCCAGCAGTTCCAGTTCCGCTCGACCGACAGCGGGTACCGGCAGGCCGCCATCCGTGTCAATCCACAGCAGGTCATCGACGTGACCGGTGTCTCGACGGCCGACAACGCACCGCTCCAGTTGTGGAGTTACTCGGGCGGACAGAACCAGCAGTGGCTGCCGGTGAAGGAGAGCACCGGGCGCTACCACTTCACGGCTCGCCACAGCGGCAAGTGCCTGACCGCGGCGAGCGCCTCGACGAACAGCGTCCAGCTCACCCAGCGCACCTGCGACGGCTCCGCGGCCCAGAGCTTCACGCTCACCGCGCAGTCCTGACAGCGACAGACCGGTGCCCCCGCCGTATGCGGCGGGGGCACCGGTGCGTCGGGTCAGGGTCCGGCCAGGCGGGCGAGTTCGGTGCCGGCGAGGAGGAAGGCGCCCACGCCGAAGTTCGCGGTGCTGTCGTAGGTGACGGGCTGGCTGGATTCCGGGCGGTCGCCGACGTTCTGGACGTAGCCGAGGAAGCCGTCGGGGTGTACGGCCGTGGTGACGAGGCCGTTCCAGGCGCGGGCCACGACCGGGAGGTGGGTGCGCCGGTCGACGAGGCCGGCCCGGATCGCGTAGGAGGCGCCGTAGAGGAAGAAGGAGGTGCCGCTGGTCTCGGGGCCGGGCAGATGGGTGGCGTCGGCGAGGTTGACGTTCCAGAAGCCGTCGGTGCGCTGGATCCCGGCGACGGCCGTCACCAGGCGTACAAGGGTGTCGCGGTACTCACCGGTGTGCCGCTCGCCGGGCGGCAGCGCCTTGAGCGTCTTGGCATGTCCGCCCGCCACCCAGCCGTTGCCGCGCGACCAGACCACCGGCTTGCCCGCGGGCGAGAGGATCCCGCCGGGGATCCCGGGGAGGAATCGCTTGTCGCGGTACCAGAGCCCCGTGTCGGCGTCGTACAGCCCGGGTCCGCCCTCCGCACGCTTGGTGTGGTCGTAGAGGGCGTACAGCTTCTGCCAGTACTGCGGGTCGCCGCGCAGCACTCCGATCCTGGCGAACGGAGGCATCGCCATGTGCAGGGCGTCGTCCCACCACCAGTCGTCGTTCTTGTCCGGCTGGTCGGTGTAGACCATGCGGTGGAGCGACTCCTCGATGGCGGAGATCTTGCTCTCCTCCGGCTCGATCTCGTACAGGTCGAGGTAGGCCTGCCCGGCGTTGTGGTTGTCGGCATGGCGCGTGGTGACCCCGCCGTTGAGGCCGTACGCGTGCTTCTCGGCCCAGTTCTTTGCGTAGGCCAGATAGCGCGGGCTGCCGGTCAGGCGCTGGAGGGCGAGCAGTCCGCTGAAGAAGGTGGCGTTGGCCCAGCCGTTGTCGCCGGGGTCCGTGTGCGCGCCGATCCACTGGTCGGCCACGCGCCGCAGGACGGCGACGACCGCGCCTCGGGAGGGCATCGGCGCGGCGGGCGGAGCGGCTTGCGCGGTTTCCGTGAGGGCGGGCTGGAGCGAGGCGGCGGCCGCGAGGGCGGTTCCACCGGTCAGCAGGCGTCGTCTACGCATATGAACAACTCCTACGGATGGGGACTCCCATCCTCAACACCCGTCTCAGCCGGTGTCCATGGCCCGTCGTCAACTTGTCGCGATTCAGACCAGGTTCATATTCTGATGCGATCTTCATGGGGCAGAACGCCGGCCGTATGCTTTCCCGCTCACACCGGGCCGTGCCGCCCACCGGGCGCCCGGCCTCACGTTCCACGCCCGCCGAACTACGGCGTGTGGTCATCCATGCCCTGGTCAGCACGGTCCGTGAGCTATGTTGAGTTCTCGTGGGACACGAAGGAGGCACATCGGTGCCATCGCCGCAGCAGGCACGCGCTCAGGCGTCTGCGATCACCTCGGGGAAGACGGCTCCGGAGGTGGGCGCGGCACCCACGTCCCAGCTCAGGGAGTTGTTCGACGGCCCCCGGCTCTCGCCCGGACAGCGCCGTATCGCCCAGTACCTGATCGAGCACATCACCGAGGCGGCGTTCCTGTCGATCACCGATCTCGCGGAGCGCGTCGGGGTCAGCCAGCCGTCGGTGACCCGTTTCGCCGCGGCGGTCGGCTTCAGCGGCTACCCCGCGCTGCGGGAGAAACTGCAGGCCATCGCGCTCAGCACACTCTCCAGCACCCCGGGCGCGCCCGCGGAGGACCACGGCAACGAGCTGCAGCAGGCGGTGGACGCCGAGATCGAGAACCTGGAGAACCTGCGCCGCGACTTCGCCGATCCGGACCAGGTGATCACCATCGGCCGCGCGCTGTCGCGGTCGACCCCGCTCACCGTTCTCGGCCTGCGCATCTCGGTGTCGCTGGCCGAGTACTTCGCGTACGCCGCCCGTCGCATCCACCCCGATGTGCGGCTGGTGACGCGCGGCGGGAGCGTCGCCTACGACGCGCTGCTCCAGTCGCGCGAGGCGGGCGGCACCTGGCTGCTCGCCTTCGGAATGCCCCGGCACGCCCAGGAGACGCTGACCGCGGTGCGGGTCGCGCGCAGCGCGGGGCTGAAGGTCGCCCTGATCACCGATCTGGCGCTCGGACCGCTCGCGGACGAGGCCGACGCCACCTTCACCGTAGGTACCGGGGCCCGCCTCGTCTTCGACTCCTACGCCGCGCCCGTGATGATGTCGGCGGCCCTCCTCCAGGCCATGTCCGACGCCGATCCGGAGCGGACGCAGGCCCGGCTGGAGGAGTACGAGCAGATCGCGGAGCAGCACCAGTTCTTCCTGAAGGACTGACCCCGCACGGTTCCCCCCTCCCCCGTACACCCCGTACGCCCCCTGCCATCACGGCATCACGGGATCATTCGCCCATATCGCGGATGAATTTTTTCATGTCCTTGCGCATCCGGCGGTATATATAAATACTGCTCGCGGATGCGACCAGGAGGCCTCCGGGTCACGTCCTACGGCCATCCGGGGCCGTCCGCTCCTACCCGCATGGGGCCCCGGATGTTCGGACGGGCCCCGCGTGAGTGGGCGCCCGTGGTGGCGGCCCCGGCCATCCCCTAGACCGGGGCCGCCCCATAACCCGCTGACCCTTGCCGCCGACGTAACCCGGAAGCGATGAACATGGCCCTGACTACGTACTCACCGATCACCTCGGACTGGCCGTGCCAGGTCAAGACCCCCGGCAGCTTCGACTGGGAGCGCTCCGCGACCAAGTGGCTGCGCGATCTGGTGCCGTCCCGCTACGCGAGCTACCCGGTGCTCATGAAGCACCCCGTGCTGCTCGCCCGTCACGCCCAGATCCAGGTGCAGCACGAGATCCGGGTCGCCCGGACCGCCCTGCAGACCGCCCGGGCCGAACTCCCCGCTCTCGGCCTGCACGAATCGGTCATCGAGCACACCATCAAGATGTACGCCGCCGAAGTGCTGCAGCTCAACCACATCGCCCGCAGCGTGCGAGCGGTCACCCAGGCGCTCGTCGACCACCATCCCGCGCGAAACTGAGGTCCCGGGTCCAGGTGGTGGTCCCGGCGGGATCATCACCGGGAGACGTCGTGGACACCCAGAGGCAGAGGACCGAACAGACCGCTGAAGCGGCGGAGAAGGCCGCGGGCGCGCGGGCGCTGGACGTGCGGTGGATCCACGGATCGCCGTCGGCCAAGCACAACACCGATCCCGACATCCAGGTCCACGCCCACGACGCGCACACGGTGATCCTGCGGCAGAACATGGCCGTCGACTACGAGGCGCCGTTCCTTTTCCTGCTGTTCGGCGAGGCACGGGCCGTGCTGATCGACACCGGTGCCACCGCCTCGGCCGCCCACTTCCCGCTGCGGCGGGTGGTGGACGAGCTGATGGAGACCTGGCTGACCGCCCGTCCCCGGGAGGGTTACGAGCTGTTGGTGCTGCACACCCACCCCCACGGCGACCACGTCGCGGGGGACGGACAGTTCGCCGGCCGTCCCGGCACCACGGTCGTGGACGCGGCTCTCGACACCGCCTGGCCGTTCTTCGGCTTCGACGGCGCCCCCGAGGGCGTCGCCCGTGTCGATCTCGGGGGCCGGGTCCTGGAGTGCCTGGCCACGCCGGGCCACCACGCGGCCGCGGTGACGTTCTTCGACCCCTGGACCGGCTTCCTCCTCACCGGTGACACGGTCTATCCCGGCCGTCTGTACATCGACGACTGGGCCGCGTTCACCCGCACTGTCGACCGCCTGGTCGACTTCTGTGCCGAACGGCCGGTCACCCATGTGCTCGGCTGCCACATCGAGATGACCCGGCAACCAGGCCTGGACTATCCCGTCCGCACCACCTACCAGCCCGACGAGCCGCCCCTGCAGATGACGACGGACCAGTTGCGCGACATCCGCGCGGCGATAGAGACCGTCGGCGACCGCCCCGGACGGCACGTCTTCGACGACTTCGTTCTCTGCCGCCGTGACGTCCCCGCGGGCGGGTGAGAGGCGTACGGCCGGATTGTCAGGGGCGCGCAGTACGGTCCTGTCATGGCAGCCAGCATCGATCTGACCCTTGATTGCGCGGACGCGAAACTCCTCGCAGAGTTCTGGAAGACGGCACTGGGGTACATCGACGAGCCTCCGCCCGCTCCCTTCACCACCCGCGAGGAGTGGCTCGCGCAGTTCGACCTTCCGGAGGACGACTCCGCGGACGACGGCGCGTGGCTCTGCGATCCCGACGGCGTCGGCCCCCGGTTGTCCATCCTCAAGGTTCCCGAGCCGAAGACGGCGAAGAACCGCCTTCACATCGACGTCCGCGTGCCGGGACACGGCGGTCCGGAAGAGCGGTGGGCGCGGATCAGAGCGGAGTCCGAGCGGCTCGTGAAGGCGGGCGGCTCCGTCCTGGAGGAGTTCGACGGGCACCACGTGGTGATGGCCGACCCGGAGGGCAACGAGTTCTGCGTCGCCGCAGGCTCGGCCTGAATCGGCCGGTGGTTCGGGGGCGATACGAACCGGGCGAGCGGGAACACGAAGGGGAGGAACTGCCCTACGAGAGCTCTGGACGGAACTCATGGACTCCACGACATGGACGGTGGTCCTCATCGTCGCGATCCTGGGTGCCACCGCGCTCGGGGTGGCGATCGCGGTCCTGGTGCGGCTCGTGCGCACCCGCCGCGACCTCAGGCGCGCGGGGCTTCCGACGGGGTCCCGCTGGGTCTTCTGGGGTGCCGTCGCCTATCTCCTGCTGCCCACCGACCTGCTCCCCGACCCGATCTACCTGGACGACATCGGCGTACTTCTGCTCGCGCTGCGGTCGTTGCGCCCGCCCGAGGCGATCGACGCACGCGGTGCCGAGGAGCGCGGGAACCCTCGGGAGCGAACAGGACGTTGACGGGGTGAGCGGGCGGGAAGCGGGAGCGGGTGCGGGTGCGGGTGCGCCCGTGTCGGTGGTCCGCGAGGACCACCACTTCGACGGGCGGCACCATGACCGAGCTGGTTCCCGGGGGCAACGTGCCCCTGCCTGGCGGCACCCTGACGATCCGGGTGCCGGGTCCCTTCGACGTGTCCGCGCTCATCACCGACGACAGCGGCAAGGTGCGCGGCGACGCCGACTTCGTGTTCTACAACCAGCCGACGGTGCCGGGCGCCCGGCTCGCCGGGGAGCACCTCACCATCGACCCGCCGCGCCTGCGGTCCGGCGCGAGCCGCGTCACCGTGGTCGTCAGTCCGGCCGATCCCGGAACGCCGCTGGGCCGGCTGCCCACTCCCACCCTGCACGTCAGCGGTCCGGGCGGCCACACCTTCGCCCGGTTCACACCACCGCGCCCACAGCGGGAGACCGTGCTGCTGCTCGCCGAGATCTACCGACGCGGCACGGGGTGGAGGCTGCGCGCACTGGGCCAGGGGTACGCGGACGGACTGGCCGGCATCGCGCGGGACTTCGGGGTCGAGGTCGCCGAGGACGCCACCGGGGACGACCCGACACCGGTGGCGGCTCCCGACCCGGACGGCTTCCTCGACCTGGTCAACTCCGTGCGCCGCGCGGCCGGTTCTCCACCCGTCTCCCTCGACGCGCGGCTCGCGACCGCGGCCCGGGCCCACGCCTCCGACATGGCGTCACGCGGACTCCTCAGCTCCGAGAGCGCCCACGGGATCTCCGTCTACCAGCGCATCACGTCCGCCGGATACACGTATCTGACCGTCGGCGAGCACCTCGTCTCCGGCCCGCGCACCCCGGGCGAGTTCGTGGAGTACTGCCTCACCACCGAGCAGTCCCGCGACACGCTGTACAACCCGGCGTACAGCCAGGCGGGACTGGCGTACGTCCCCGACCGGCGCTCCGGCGACATGTACTGGACGGCGCTGTGGGCCCGGCCCTTCAGCCGCGGAGGCCTGCGGCAGACGGCGGGTGAGGTGGTCGCGCTGACCAATGCCGAGCGAGCCGCGGACGGCCTGTCGCCGCTCGCCGTCGACACCCTGCTCACCGACGCGGCCCAGGCCCACAGCGCCGACATGGTGGCCCGCGCCTTCTACTCCCACACCTCCCCCGACGGCCGCCAACCATGGGACCGAGCCGCCGCCGCGGGCTCCGAACGCCGCACCATCGGGGAGAACATCGCCTGCGGCCAGCGCTCCCCCGCCGAGGTCGTCCGCGGCTGGATGAACAGCCCGGGCCACCGCGCCAACATCCTCAAGCCCGACTTCACCCACATAGGCATCGGCCTCGCGGGCGGCGGCACCGCGGGCACGTACTGGACGCAGCTTTTCGGCCGCTGAAGGATCTTTTCCGCTTTCCTTCGCGTGACATGCAACCCATCTGCTCTTCCTGCGCGTACAGATGGTGCCGACGTTCGCATCCGCGGCGCGGTACACAGAGGGAACTCGGAGAAGAATCAGATGGTCTCAGCAATGGTGGGCAGAGGTACGGCGCTGGGCGCGGCGCTGTTGGCCCTCCTCGCAGTCCCCGCACAGGCCGGCACCGCAGCGGCCGCGGATCTGCCGGTACCCGACGACGCCGGACTGCAGGCGGTGCTGCACACGGCCCTGTCCCAGGGAGCCCCCGGCGCGATGGTGCGGGTCGACGACAACGGCACGGTCCACCAGCTGTCGGAGGGAGTCGCCGACCGGGCCACCGGGCGTGCGATCACCACGACCGACCGGTTCCGCGTCGGCAGTGTCACCAAGAGCTTCTCCGCCGTGGTCCTGCTGCAACTGGTGGACGAGGGCAGGCTCGACCTGGACGCTTCGGTGAACACCTATCTGCCCGGGCTGCTGCCCGACAACCGGATCACCGTGCGCGAGGTGATGAGCCACCGCAGTGGGCTGTACGACTACACCAACGACATGTTCGCGCAGACGGTCCCGGGCTTCGAGTCCGTCCGCAACAAGGTCTTCAGCTACCAGGACCTGGTCGCCCTGTCTCTGAAGCACACGGTCACCAACGCCCCGGGCGCGGCCTATTCGTACTCCAACACGAACTTCGTCGTCGCGGGCATGCTCATCGAGAAGCTCACCGGCCACCCCGTGGCCACGGAGTACCAGAACCGCATCTTCACGCCGCTGAACCTGACCGACACCTTCTATGTGCACCCCGACACCGCCATCCCGGGCACGCACGCCAACGGCTACCTCACGCCGGACGAGGCCGGTGGAGCCCTGGTCGACTCCACCGAGCAGACGGTGTCCTGGGCGCAGAGCGCGGGCGCGATCATCTCCAGCACCGAGGACCTGGACACGTTCTTCTCCGCGCTGATGAGCGGGCAGCTCATGTCCGCCGCACAGCTCGCGCAGATGCAGCAGTGGACGACGGTCAACAGCACCCAGGGATACGGCCTCGGCCTGCGCCGCCGTGACCTGTCCTGCGGTATCTCGGTGTACGGGCACACAGGCACCGTGCAGGGCTACTACACGTACGCCTTCGCCTCGAAGGACGGCAAGCGCAGCGTCACCGCCCTCGCCAACACCTCGAACAACGCGAACGTGCTGAATACGATGGCCCGCACGCTGGAGTCCGCGTTCTGCGGCAAGCCGACGACCGCGAAGCTGCGCAGCGCGACCTCCTCGGCGACCACCATGGAGCGCTACGAGGACATCGCGCCGGGCATCGCCCGCGACTGACGCGCGAAAGTGCGGCCGGACCCGCCCGTCCGGCCGCACCCCTCCGCCGGGGCGCGGATCTGCCCCTCGGCCAGGCTCATGACTTCTTCAGATCGGACCGGTAGATCCGGTACAGGGCACTGCCGTCGTCGCATCGCCGCGGGGGCTCACTGCACTTCTGGCAGGCGAGCAGGTGGTCGCAGTACGCCCGGTAGCTGTGGGGGGCGAGGGTAGGGCGTTGCTGCGACATGACGTTCTCCCCGTGGACGGCGGCTGCGGCGCCCGCTATTGACCAATATTCAACAGCTTGACGAGCATAGGCGGAATGACCGGTCCCAGACCCCAGCTCGCCGGAGCCTGGCCGAATCCCACTCTCGCACCCTGATACTGGTCGCATGGGATTCGCCGTCTTCATGACCCTGCCGGGACTGGTCATCCTGCTGACCCTAGCGGCCTTCGCGGACCAGCTGCTGCTGCGCGCCGGACGCGCCGGTCTTCTGCCGTGGCGGAACGGGGTGCGGCAGGGGCAGATATCCGCGACCGGCTTCGAACAGTTGCACGCGAGTCTCTCGCCGGGCAAGCAGAACGAGCTCAAGGAGCGGCAGTCGGCCCTGGTGCTGCGGGACGACGAGGAGGACGGGGCACCCCCGCACCGTACGACGATCGATCTGGAGGGCGGGACGGCGGTCGTCCGCAGGCCCCGCTCATGACCTTCGACGACCTCGTGGAGCGGGCCGCGGCGCTGGTGCGCCCCGGCCGGCGCGCGATTCTCGGGATCGCGGGAAGCCCCGGCGCGGGCAAGACGACGCTGGCCGAGCGCCTGGTCCGGGAGCTGAACGGCGACGCGCCCGGCCGGGTCGCGCATGTGCCGATGGACGGGTTCCATCTCGCGGACGTCGAGCTCGACCGGCTGGGCCTCCGGGACCGCAAGGGCGCTCCCGACACCTTCGACGCGGCGGGCTACGCGGCGCTGTTGGGCAGGCTGCGCGACGAGGTGGAGGACGACATCGTCTACGCGCCCGGCTTCGAACGGACGTTGGAGCAGCCGATCGCGGGCGCCGTCCCGGTCTTCCGCAGCGCCCGTCTGATCATCACCGAGGGCAACTACCTCCTGCTGGGGGACGGGGCGTGGGCGCGCGTACGGTCGCGGCTGGACGAGGTGTGGTTCTGCGAGCTCGACGAGGCAGAGCGCGTACGTCGGCTCGTCGCCCGCCACGAGGAGTTCGGCAAGGACCACGACACGGCGATGGCCTGGGTGCTCGGCACGGACCAGCGCAACGCCGGTCTGGTTGCCGCGACACGGGACCGTGCCGACCTGGTCGTCGGCACGGAGGTCACCGCCGACGCAGTTCCAGCGCGGGTTCCCCTCGGGCATCACCCGCGGGACTCCCGATCAGTGCGGTGAACGCCTCGGTACGGATGGTCAGGCCCGCCGGTCCGTGTTCGAAAGCAGGGGCGAAGGGGCCCGGAGGACCGTAGCGCACGGCGAAGACGTGCAGATCCTCCGGAGCGCCGGGGGCCGGTCCGGCTTCGAGTGCCGTGGAGGCGACGAGGTGGCGCCAGCCCTCGTCCGGGTTGCCATAGCCGCGCGGATCCGCGGCCAGGGCGAACGCCGCCTGCTCCTGGGTCGTCTCGGAGCGGGCGTCGAAGTGGTCCACGCCGTCCGCTCGTGGATGTGTCAGCCTGAGCGGGCCGGCGGAGGTCACGGCGGCCTCGGCGGTCCTGCGCACCCGCTCCCCGTCGTCGGTGGCGTACGGCAGCCCGGCGAGCAGGTACGGCGTGCCGTCGAGGCGTTCGACGGCGACCGTGGTCCACAGGCTCGCGCCGTCGGTGACGTACAGCGACCGGACGTGGCGCAGGACATGGTCGCGGCCGACGACCGGCTTGGTGACGAGCTTGGCGCTCAGGCCGTCGCTCTTGAGGTCGCGCACCCGTACCTCGCCCATGGGACGGCTGAGCAGGAAGCCGTCGACGACCGGGCCGAAGCCGTGCTGGCGGTTGACCGCGGCGGGCAGGTAGTACGTGCCCGCCGCCTCGACCAGCGAAGGGGTCATCCGCTGGTCGAAGGCCACCGAGACCGTGCCCGCGCGCAGCTGATGCCGTGCGGGGTTCTTCGACGGCGTGCGGTGCCAGCGCGTGGCGTCCTGGATCTGCCAGACCAGCATGAACGCGAAGTGGCCGTCGACCGCACCGTCCGGCCCGACCGCGTGCCGGCCCCAGCGGGTGTCGCCCCGGTAGCGGCCGAGGTCGGCGCCGACCCGCCGGCCGAAGTGGCGCAGGCCGAGCACGGCCTCGAAGCCGGAGTGCTGTTCGCTGTAGCGCGGTCCGCCGATGTCGAAGCCGCCCGCGGTCAGACGTGCGTCGAGATAGCGGGCGAGCGCGTCCCCGTCCTCGGCGAAGACCGGGTCCCCGCTGACCTTGTGGGCCTGGGCGAGGAAGGAGAGGGAGATCGGCCCGTAGTTGTTGTCGTAGGCGCCGCCGTGCTCGGGCGGCAGCAGGGCGCCCCGGTCGAGGACGCGGTGGGCGCGGATCCTGTCGGTGTACAGGGCAAGCGCCCGCTCGCGGACCGGCTCCGCCTCCTCGGGCGGGAGATGCCGTGCCAGCATCAGCCCGCCGACCACGCACCCGATCGCCTGGTTGCCGGCCTCCTGCGGGTTGAAGAAGGTGGTTTCGGTCAGCCAGCGCCAGTAGCCACGGCCCGCCTCGGTCAGCGCGGTGCGCTGTTCGTCGTCGACCAGGCCGTCCGCGAAGTCGAGGACGTTGACGGCCTGGAGCAGCGCCCACACCGTGCTGGGCCAGTCCCCGATCGGGTGCGCGCCCGGCGCCAGGACGTAACGGGCGTACGGGAGGCCCGAGTCGCGGACCGTCAGGTTCGGGTAGCCGGGGTTGTCCTCGGTGTAGACCCGCTCGCGCAGATGGAAGGCGAGGCTGCGATGCACCGCCTCCGGCAGCCGCGGGTCCTGGCCGCGCTGCCAGGCGAGGGCCAGCAGCGAGGTGATGCCGAGGGAGGTGTCGCCGATGTCGTCCACACAGTCGGGGTGTTCGAGATTGCCCTCGGGCGTGAGGCGGGCCAGGGCCTGCTCCACAACGTCGGCGAGGACCGCGTCATACGCCTCGGGCGTGTCCGGCAGGTCGTGCAGCGGGCCGAGCTGGCGGAGGAGGTGCACGGGTGGATCAGCCCTTCATGCCGGAGGTGGCCATGGCGTGGTTTGTCGGGTCAGACGACAGGCGAGGGACGGCGGGCGCGCAGTGCGACGGTCAGTGTGTGAGGGCCGTGCCCACCGATGTAGACGCGGGGCCCGGTCGTCGCGTCGGTGCCGCCCACCACGGTGTGGTCCTGACCCGGGTCGTACCGTAGTACGTCGCCCCGGTCCGGCCCGGCGAGCGGTTCGCCTGCCTCGACGTGGGCCTCGACCCGGATCTCGTCGTCACCGACCTGGTAGGTCATCGGCCCGGTCGTCAAGCACCAGTGTCCGTCGCCGATCGGTACGGCGCCCGCTGGCACACCGCCCGGCCGGAAGGTCAGTTCGAGGGCCCAGGGCACCCGTGGTCCGCTGATGTCGATCCGCAGGTCGGCACCGTCTTCCCGCAGATCCGCTTCGACGCGGGTCGTGTGGGAGACCTCGTCCCGGGGCCGGTCCGGGAAGGCCATCGCGGCCGAGAAGCGTCCCTCGTCCGCCATGAGGTAGGCGCCGTCGTCCCGTCGCCGGTCTGGCGGGAGCGGCTGGTAGTAGGCGGCCGTGAGGGTTTCGGTGAGCCGGTACCGGTTGTCGGCGAGCTGTTGCATGCCGGCGGCGCGGAACGGGCCCAGGTCGAAGAATCCCCGTGAGAGGCGGACCGCGTCGAGGACGGCGTCGCCGGCGAACAGGCGCAGGAAGGTCGGATTGCAGGCGAGGCCCGAGCGGATGCGCCGGTGCTCGGGCACGTCCGAGCCGCCGTACAGGGCGCTGTGCGTGGTGGCGGAGGCACGTGAGGCAAGGCGCGCTGTGGTGATGTACCGGTGGCGGGGAAGGGGTTCCGGCGCCGGTGCCGGGAGCGCGCGGCACAGGTCGGGGGTGAGGAGGGTCTCGGCGAGCAGGTCGGGGTCGTCGATGCCGCCGGCGGCCGCCAGCCGCGCCGCCCGGCTGAAGTCGCGTCGGCCGGTGCGGATCGCGAGCAGCCGGTAGTGCGGCAGGTAGGGCGCCAGCGGGAACGGGTGGTTCTGGTCCTGCCGCCGCGAGTGGACGGTCTCCACCGTGCCGTCCGGTCTGATGAGGTCCAGGGTCACGGTGAGGTTGCGTTCGACGGCGTCCCACAGGTCGGTGCGGCCGAGGACGTCGGCCAGGAGCAGCAGCGACGGGTTGGACACGTGGGCCGCGTAGACGGCGCTCCGCTCCGAGTACAGGCCCTCCGCGTCGATGTCGACGCCCTCGGCGAGCCAGGCGTCGATGCGGTCGAGCAGTCGGCTGTCCGGGAACGACCGGTGCAGCCGGGCCAGCGCCGCGCTCAGCTCCCAGCGGTGGTTCGGGGTGTGCACCCCACCGGTCAGGAGACTGCCGGAGGCGGCCCCGGCGATCTCGGCGAGCGCGGCAGCGGCGTCGCCCAGTTCTGGCCCCCCGCCCGCGGCGAGGACGTGCGCGTCGCACACGTCGTTGACGGTGAACGCGGAGTCCGGGGGTGACTGCACGTTGTCGCCGTCGGCGAAGAGGCCGGTGGTGGTCTGCGCGGCCCGGAGGGCGCCGAGGTGGGCCATCGTGGCGGCGACGACCCGCCTGCTGCCGTGCAGTGCCGAGTCCGTGGAACGGTACGCCGCGACCAGGGTCTTCACCCGGCGTGCCAGAGCGCGGTGGGTCACACCGGCGGGTTCCTCGTCGGGGCCGGCCGCCAGCGGGGCGGCCAGCCGGTCGGCGGCACCGGCCACCGCGCGGACGAACTCGTGGTCGAGCGGGGTGGGCACGGTCAGTCCTTCAGGCCGGCATTGATGTCGGCTCCCATGACGTAGCGCTGGAAGACCAGGAAGATGACGATCAGAGGGATCATGGAGATGACCGATGCGCCGAGCAGGACCGACCAGTTGATGTTCTGCGCGCCGACGATGCTCTGGATGCCGATCTGCACGGTGAACTTGTTGGGGTCGTTCAGCATCAGAAGCGGCCAGATGTAGTCGTTCCACCGCCACTGGAAGGACAGGATGGCGAGGGTCAGCATGATGGGCCGGGAGAGCGGCACCATGATCCGCAGGAAGATCGACAGTTCACGGGCGCCGTCGATGCGTGCGGCTTCCACGAGTTCGTCAGGAACCGTCAGGAAGAACTGACGGAACATGAAGCATCCGGTCGCGGTGAGCACGGCCGGAAGGATGATGCCGGCGAACGAGTTGTAGAGGCCGAGATTGCGGACCACCAGGAACTCGGGGGCGAGCATGACCTCGCCCGGCAGCATCGTGGTGGCCAGGATGCAGATGAAGAACGCCTTGAGCCATTTGTTGTCGTACTTGGCCAGCGCGTACCCGGTGCAGCAGCTGACGCCCACCGTGAGGATCGTCGTGATCACACACACGATGGTCGTGTTGATGAAGTACTGGGAGAAGTTGGCACTGCGCCAAGCCTCGAAGTAACCCGACAGAGTGGGGTTGTGCGGAACCAGCGTCAGCGGATAGGAGAACAGGTCCCCGGCCGGCTTGAGGGAGCTGAGGATGAACCACAGCACCGGCAACCCGTAGAGGCACGCCAGGATCCACAGCAATGTCGTCGCGGGTACCGCCCGCCGGAGCCCACCGCTGCTCGCACCGCGGGGCCGCTTTTTGGAGACGGACCGTCCGGGACCGGCGTCGACCTTGCGTGGCATGTCTGTGGTTGTCATCGGTTCTCCACCCGCCGGTTGACGACCAGCTGGATGATCGCGACGGCCATCAGGATGAGCATGAGCACGAACGACGCGGCGCTCGCGTAGCCGATCTGGCCCCGTTGGAAGCCGGTCTGATAGATGTACTGGACAAGCAGGTTGTTCGACGTTCCGGGTCCGCCGTTGTTGAGGGAGACGAACAGCGGGTATTCCTTCATCGCGTTGATCGTGTTGAGCAGGATCACGATGAACGAGGTGGGCGCGATGCTCGGCAGCGTGATGCTGATGAACTGGCGCCATGGACCGGCGCCGTCGAGCGAGGCCGCCTCGTAGTACGACACCGGTACGTTCTTGATCGCCGCGATGAACAGCAGCATCGAAAAGCCCGTCCAGGCCCAGGACGCCGCCACCACTACCACCACCAGCGACAGGTCCGCGTTCGACTGCCACGGAACGGCGGACCCGCCGAACTTCTCGATGACGTAGTTGACCAGTCCGAAGTTCTCACCGAACAGCCACCGCCACAGGACACCCACGACGATGGGCGACAGCAGCCACGGAATGAAGAAGATGACACGGGCGACGGACGCGCCCTTGGCGCGCTTGTTCACCAGCAGGTTGGCGGCGAGCAGCGACAGCGCGAAGTTCAGCGGAACGAAGAGGACGGTGTACAGCAGCGTCCGGGTCAGCGCGTCGTAGAAGGCGGAATCCCCGAACAGGTTGTGGTAGTTGTCCAGTCCGATGAACTGGAACGCCCCCACACCGGTGTAGTTCGTGAAGGAGTAGACGAGCCCGATCACCGCCGGCCACGCGAAGAACAGCGCGAAGAGCACGACGTTGGCCGCGATGAGGGCGAGCGGCGCGAGGGTGTAGGTGCTTCGCCTCCTGGGCGGGCTCACGGACACGTCCGCGGCGCGTTTTGTCATCTTCCTGACTTCCGTGCTGGTGGAATGGATTGCTGTGGGCTCACTTCATGGGCCCGGCATCACGTGAGCGCCCAGGGCCGGGCGGCGGTGTCTCGATCCCGCCGCCCCGCCCGCGGGCCGACGATCCCCCGCCGACCAGCGGGTTGTGGGTGTCTTATAAACAACAGACGCTGCCGCCGAAAGTATAAGTGTAGATCTAGG
>NZ_JBHVST010000056.1:0-73825 GCF_042885015.1 Streptomyces sp. NPDC058086
CAGACCCAAGTACGTCCAGTACGAGGGCCTGTGCCCGGCACGCCGAGAGCACGCACCTGACGCCGCAGGGCCCGCCCTCCGGGCGGACGACGGGATTTTGACGACAGGCCCTAGTGGTGGAAGCCGGTCGCCGCCTCCTTGTCCTGGGTCAGCGGATGCGGCAGCTTGCGCAGTTGGGGCACCAACCGGCTCAGGTCCTCGATGAACAGGTCGGCGAGATCCACCGAGAAGCCGTTGCGGCACACCACACGCAGGACGGACAGGTCCTCCCGGTTGGCCGGGAAGGTGTACGCGGGCACCAGCCAGCCGCTCTCCCGCATGCGCCGGGACACGTCGAAGACGTCGTACGCGGTCACATGGGGCGCCGTGGTGAAGGCGAAGACGGGCAACTCGTCACCCCGGGTGAGAAGTCGGAAGTCCTCCAACGCCTCGATCCGCTCGGCGAGCCCGCGGGCCAGGTCTCTGGTCGTCTGCTGAACGGCCCGGAAGCCCTCCCGGCCCAGCCGTAGGAACGTGTAGTACTGCGCCACGACCTGCGCGCCCGGGCGGGAGAAGTTGAGGGCGAAGGTCGGCATGTTGCCGCCCAAGTAGTTGACCCGGAAGACGAGTTCCTCGGGCAGCTCGGCCTCGGTCCGCCACAGCGCCCAGCCGACGCCCGGGTAGACCAGCCCGTACTTGTGGCCCGAGGTGTTGATCGAGGACACGCGCGGCAATCTGAAGTCCCAGATCAGGTCCGGGTCGAGGAAGGGGGCGATCATCGCGCCGGACGCGCCGTCGACATGGACGGGGATGTCCAGGCCCGTACGCTCCTGGAGCTGGTCGAGGGCCGCGCACAGCTCGGCGATCGGCTCGTACGACCCGTCGAAGGTGGAGCCGAGGATGCCGACGACCCCGATGGTGTTCTCGTCGCACAGCTCGGCCGCCGCCTGGGGGTCGAGGTGGAACCGGTCGCCCTCCATGGGCACCTGACGTGCCTCGACCTCCCAGAAGTTGCAGAATTTCTCCCAGCACACCTGGACGTTCACCCCCATCACGAGATTGGGGCGTGCTCCGGGGTAGCGGTCCGCGTTCCGCCGTATCCAGCGGCGCTTCAGCGCCATGCCGGCGAGCATGCACGCCTCGCTCGATCCGGTCGTCGAACAGCCGACGGTGGACGCCGGATCCGGCGCGTTCCACAGATCCGCGAGCATCGCCACGCAGCGCCGCTCCAGCTCGGCGGTGCGCGGGTACTCGTCCTTGTCGATCATGTTCTTGTCCTGGCACTCGGCCATCAGCACCCCGGCCTGCGGCTCCATCCAGGTGGTGACGAAGGTGGCGAGGTTCAGCCGCGCGTTCCCGTCCAGCATCAGATCGTCGTGGACGACCTGATACGCCGTGTTGGGCGGCAGCGGGCCGTCGGGAAGCCGGTGCTTGGGCGGGGCCTCCGTCATGCCCCCGACCGGATTCGCCTCCCCGAAGAAGGGGTTGACGGACACCGGTCGCTCGTCGGGCTTCTCGGGACCTTGGTGGAGCGGCATGGGATCTCCTGTCGAGTCGGCGGTCGGCGGGCGCTACTGGTTGATCGGAGGGTCCTACTGGTTGAGCGGATCGGGGGCCCTACTGGTTCATCGGACCGGAGGGGCGTGTCGGTTCACCGGATGGGACTCCCGTCGGCGCGCAGCTGCATCTGCGGGCGTCCGGTGACGATCAGCCAGGCCGGTACCGAGGCCAGCACCAGCAGGGGCAGCACGGCCGGCTGGGCCACCAGGACGGTCGCCGTGAACAGACTGATCCAGCCCTGCCGGGTGACGGCCAGGAGCACACCCAGGACCGCGCACACCACGGCGAGCGTGGGATCCACCTGCGGTACCAACGCGTGCGCGCACAGTCCGAGAGCTACCCCGGCGAACACGGAGGGAAAGATCCGGCCGCCCCGGAAGCCGCACGAGGTGGCTACCAGCAGCGCGGCCAGCTTCACCACGAACATCAACGCGAGCCGTCCCGCCGACCAGCCCTCCGGGTTCGCGGCGAGGGTCTTCACCTCGTCCAGGCCCTTGAAGAGCGTCAGAGACCCGCCCAGCGCCCCCAGCAGCCCCAGGACGAGACCGCCCACGGGAATCGCCACCATGGGGTGTCCGAGCCGGGAGAAGGCGCCGTGGACGTACGGGAGGGCGCACACCGCGGTCATCCCGATCGCCGCGGCCGCCGAGGCGACCACCAGGGCGCTCAGCAGGTCGCCCCAGTGGGGGCCCGGGTAGGCGGGCAGCGCGAGGTCGAAGCTCGGGTGTTCCAGCAGCACCATGGTCAGCGCGCCCGTGCCGCCCGCGAGCAGCGGTGGCAGCAGCCGGTCCCAGAGGGCGCCGGGCGCCGGCTGCCCGGCCAGCACCTCGGAGAAGATCAGCGCGGCGGCCACCGGCGTGCCGAACAGGGCGCCGATCGTGCCCGCGACCGCCAGGCCCACCCACAGCCCCACGGCGGAGCCCGGGATCACCCGGGTGCCGAGCCAGTAGGCGAGGGCCACGTTGACGGCCGTGATCGGGTTCTCGGGGCCCAGGCTCACCCCGCCCGCCAGCGTCAGGACGGTGGCGACGAGCAGCCCGGGCAGAACGCGGGGCGGCAGGGGAGCGTCGACCAGGCCCGTGGTCGCCGGATCCGGGCCCGCGTGCCCCGGCACCTTCCACACCACCAGACCCACCGCGACGCCGGTCGCCGTGAGCATCACGACCATCCACAGCACGGAGTAGCGGCCCACGCCCAGTGCGTCCGGAAGGGTCTCCCACAGGACGTCCTCGAACCGGTCGGCGAGCAGGCTGACGCCCAGCAGGACGAGCGCCGCGGCCACACCGACCACCACGGAGGGCACGATCAACGGCAGCAGACGCCGTAAGGGGGTCGCCGTGGACGCATCGGTGCTCACGGCCACACCCTAAGCGGGCAAAAGCCGCACAACATCCCGAGGGGTGCGCTTCGGTACTCGGGGGAATTCCGGCTTGCACCTCACGTGGCGTGAGGGCCGATGGTGGGACGCGTACCGAGGAAGGAGCGGAAGTGGGCTACTCAGTGGGCCAGGTCGCCGGTTTCGCCGGGGTCACGGTGCGCACCCTGCACCACTACGACGAGATCGGCCTGCTCGTGCCGAGCGAGCGCAGCCATGCGGGGCACAGGCGCTACAGCGACGCCGACCTCGACCGGCTGCAACAGATCCTGTTCTACCGGGAGCTGGGCTTCCCGCTCGACGAGGTCGCGGCCCTGCTCGACGACCCGGAGGCGGACCCGCGCGCGCACCTGCGCCGCCAGCACGAGCTGCTGACCGCCCGGATCGAGAAGCTGCAGAAGATGGCCGCGGCCGTGGAGCACGCCATGGAGGCACGCACGATGGGCATCAACCTCACGCCCGAGGAGAAGTTCGAGGTCTTCGGGGACAAGGATCCCGAGGAGCACGCGGAGGAGGCCGAACGGCGGTGGGGCGGCACGGCGGAGTACGCCGAGTCACAGCGCCGCGCCGCCCGCTACACCAAGGACGACTGGCAGCGCGTCCAGGCCGAGGTCGCCTCCTGGAGCGAGCGCTACGACGCCCTCATGGAAGCGGGCGAACCCGCGACCGGCGAGCGGGCCATGGACATGGCCGAGGAACACCGTCAGCACATCGGCAAGTGGTTCTACGACTGCTCGTACGAGCTCCACGGCTGCCTCGGCGCGATGTACGTGTCCGACGAACGCTTCAAGGCGTACTACGACTCCATGCGCCCGGGTCTCGCCGAGCACCTCAGGGACGCGATCACGGCGAACGCGGCCCGGCACTCCCAGGAAGCCTGACGGTAGGACGGTAAGGGGCACCTGCCACAGCGGGTGCCCCTTACCGGATTCCGGTTCTGCAGCCGGTCGCGCCCTACTCCTTCACCAGGACCACCGCGGTTCCGTAGGCGCACACCTCCGTGCCCACGTCCGCCGCCTCGGTCACGTCGAACCGCATCATCAGCACGGCGTTCGCCCCCCGTGCGCGTGCCTGCTCGATGAGCCGTTCCATGGCCTGGTTGCGGGTCTCCACGAGGGTCTTGGTGAGCCCCTTGAGTTCACCGCCGATCATCGACTTCAGACCCGCGCCGATCTGGCTGCCCAGATGCCGGGAGCGCACGGTGAGGCCGAAGACCTCGCCGATGACCTGCTGGACGCGGTATCCGGGTGCGTCGTTCGTCGTCACGACCAGGACGTCCGACCGGGGTCCCTGGCCGCCTCCGTATTCCTCGATGCCCATGGCCCACAGCTTTGTCCCAGTGGGCACACAGTGCATCCTGGGGGCACTGGTGGAACCTGGCACGGACACTGTGCGTTGATAGCTTTGGCCGACAGTACTGATGTACCGCTGTACTGCCGTACTGCCGTTCCAGGACCGCCGTACTTCTTCCTTCACCCCTCAGGAGCCCGGAACCGTGACGACGCTTGCCCTTGGTCCAAGCTGGCTGGATCCGAACACGCTCCTGGACAACTTCGGCATCTGGGGCCTGCTGCTCATCGTCTTCGCCGAGTCCGGCCTGCTGATCGGATTCTTCCTGCCGGGTGACTCGCTGCTGTTCACCTGCGGTCTGCTGATCACGTCGAACCAGCTCGACTTCCCGCTGTGGGGGGCCGTCGCCCTGATCTGCGTCGCCGCGGTCCTCGGCGACCAGGCGGGTTACCTGTTCGGCAAGAAGGTCGGCCCCTCGCTCTTCACCCGCCCGGACTCCCGCCTCTTCAAGCAGGAGAACGTGGTCAAGGCCCACGAGTTCTTCGAGAAGTACGGGCCCAAGTCCCTGGTCCTCGCCCGCTTCGTGCCCATCGTGCGCACCTTCACGCCGATCATCGCGGGCGTCAGCGGCATGAAGTACCGCTCCTTCATCACCTTCAACATCATCGGTGGTGTCCTGTGGGGCGCCGGTGTCACGCTGCTCGGCTCCTGGCTCGGCAAGATCGACTTCGTCAAGAACAACATCGAGGCGATCCTGATCCTGATCGTCCTCGTCTCGGTGATCCCGATCGCCATCGAGTTCCTGCGGGCGCGCTCCAAGGCCAAGAAGAACCCGCCGGCGCCGGAGGCCCCGCAGGGCCCGGCCGCCTACCAGCAGCAGCCCACGGCCCCCGTCATGGACGACGCGACGCGCCCGCTGCGCATGCACCAGCCCCAGCAGAGCCAGGACCCGTACCAGCAGGACCCGTACCAGCAGGACCGGCACCAGCAGGACCAGTACGCCCAGGGCTACCAGCAGCAGCAGCCCCAGCAGTCGTACGGCAACCAGGACCAGGGTTACTACCAGGGCCAGGGCCAGGGCTACGACCAGAACTACGGTCAGAACTACGACCCGAACTACGACCCGAACTACGACCAGGGCCAGGGCTACCCGCCCCAGCAGGGTTACCCGCAGCAGCAGCCTTACGGCAACCAGGACCAGAGCTACCAGCAATACCCGTACGGCAACTGAGCGCCCCGAAAGGGGCGCGGGGCTGTGACATATGCGGCTCCGCCGCGTGGGCGCGATCAGCCACAACAAGCCCGCAGCCGCCGCCCAACAGAAGCGTCCGAGTCCGTAGGCGCCCGGCGCTCAGAACCCTCGCGTCCGCTTCGCGGCCCTGCGCTCCCCGGCGGAGCCCCCCGGCACCCGCAGGAACAGCCGCGAGATCTCCGACCCCAGGTTCACACCGATGGCGATGGCCATGGCCAGCGCCGCGGCCTTGGAGAGCGAGACCAGCCCCTTGTCGACGTTGCTCTGGGCGATCGACAGCAGCCCGAAGTAGGTGGCCGACCCTGGGAGCAGGGGCCCTATCGCGGCGGTCGTGTACGGCAGCGCGGACGCGAACCGGTAGCGGGACAGCAGCTGCCCGAAGAGGCCCACCAGGCCCGCCGCGACGGCCGTGGAGGCGACCGGCGAGATACCGCCCGCGTAGTGCATCGCCCCGTACACCGACCAGGCGACGCCTCCGTTGAGGGTCACCGCGAGCACGGTTGATCGTTCCTGCTGGAGCAGGACCGCGAAGGTCAGCGACAGCAGCATGGCGGCGGCGATCTGCACCAGGGGCCGCTCGGAGATGCTGAGCGCCTGGTCCGGATTGAGCGCGGCGCCGAACTTCACGCCGAAATAGAGCACGATGAGGACGCCGACGATGATGCCCACGAAGAGGTACATGACCTCCAGGAGGCGCGCGGACGCGGTGATGTAGAAGCCGGTCAGTCCGTCCTGGACGCCCGCGACGAGCGCCCGCCCGGGCAGCAGCGCGAACAGTCCACCGGTGATCACCGCGGACGAGTTCGCGTCGACGTGCGCGAGCTGGAGTGCGACCCCTATCGCGGCCGGCGGCATCGCGGCCACCGTGAACTGGTAGAACTCCGGCAGCCCGCGCCCCGCGCAGAGCCAGGCCAGCCGGTCGCCCAGCATCGCGCCGAGCGCCGCGGCGACGAACACGATCGCGTCACCGCCCACGAGTACCGAGGCCGCACCCGCCAGCAGCCCGGTGCAGCCGGTCAGCACCCAGCCGGGATACGGGTGCCGGTTGCGCCGCATCTCCGCGAGGCGCCGGTAGGCCTCCTCCAGGGAGAACGCGGTCTCCGGGTCGCTCAGGTCGTCGACGAGCCGATAGACGGCCGCGAGCCGTGTGTAGTCGGTGCCCCGGCGGCGTACGGTCCGGGAGGCCGTCACGGGATCGTCCACCAGGGACGGCTGGTGCGAGATCGACAGCAGCGTGAAGGTGACGTTCGGCTCGCAGCGGTCCAGGCCGAACGAGCGGCAGACGGCGAACATCGCCGTCTCCACGTCCTCGGCTCCCTCACCGCCCGCGAGCAGCAACTCGCCGATGCGCAGCGTCAGGTCGAGCACGCGGGGGACGGCCGGGCCGGCCTCGTCCTCCTTGTGCAGCAGTTCGGGTGCCGGACGCTCGGCCACCGGCATGCGCAGCATCGTGCGCATCCGGTCCTGCCAGGGCACGTCCTTGGTCAGACTGACCACGGGGACGCCGGTCGCCGGTGTGAAGGCGGGCGGGGCGTGCTTCGCGCTGTAGGTGCGCGGGGTGCTGAACGCCGACCCCTCGGACTCGGTGCCGGCCGTCTCGGGCGGCACGAGCCCCTTGGGGACCGCGAACTCCGACGTGGTCCCCGATTCGTCCTCGACCGCCGGTGCCACGCCGTCCGGCTGCGCGAAGGCACTCCTCGCCTCGTCCGACTGCGGTTTGCGGTCCTCCGCCTCCGTCACCCACCACTCCCGCTGTTGCCGACCGTGCACCTCCCGTACGCCCCAGTATGCGCACGGATACGCGAACGGGCCGCGCCACCCCCGGAGGGGTCACGCGGCCCGCGGGAATCAGGAGGGATCAGTGACCGCCCTGCTCCTTCAAGCGCTTGTAGGAACGCTCGATCTCGGCCTCGGCCTCCGCGCGGCCGACCCAGTTGGCGCCCTCGACGGACTTGCCGGGCTCGAGGTCCTTGTAGACCTCGAAGAAGTGCTGGATCTCCAGGCGGTCGAACTCCGACACGTGGTGGATGTCCCGCAGGTGCTCCACGCGCGGGTCGTGCGCCGGGACGCACAGCAGCTTGTCGTCGCCGCCTGCCTCGTCCGTCATACGGAACATGCCGATCGCGCGGCACTGGATGAGGCAGCCCGGGAAGGTCGGCTCGTCCAGGATGACCAGCGCGTCCAGCGGGTCGCCGTCCTCGCCGAGGGTGTTCTCGACGAAGCCGTAGTCGGCCGGGTAGCTGGTCGAGGTGAAGAGTCGACGGTCCAAGCGGATCCGACCGGTCTCGTGGTCCACCTCGTACTTGTTCCGCGAACCCTTCGGAATCTCGATCGTGACGTCGAACTCCACCGGTGGCTCCTCCATGATCAACACATAGTTCTGGTGATTAAGTGTCCCTCACGCAGGTGTGTGATCGCGAAAGGGGCTGGTGGTCGTGCCAGAGCTGAGGGCTTGGCGGGCCGCGAGACCGCATGTGGTGCGGATCAAACGGACCGTGCAGCCGCACGTGACGCGGGTCGCGCAGGCCGTGCAGCCGCGTGTGACGAGGGCTGCGCAGTCCGTGCGACCGCATGTCGTGCGGGCCGCTCAAGCCGTTCGGCCGCGTTCCGTGAAGTTCACGACCCCGCAGCTCACAGCCCTCGCCGCCACCGCGGGCCTGGCACTCGCGGCCGGGGCGGTGGCCTTGGTCGGCCCCTGGGACTCCTCCGGTCAGCGTACGGCCGAGCGTGACTGGGCCGCATCGCGAGAACGGGAGGGTGGCACAGATCACGGACGTAGTTCCGATACGTCCCCCGCGGCGCCGAAGCCCGCGCCCAGCGCCGCCTCCGTACTGATCGGTCTCGGCGGCTCCACCGTCTCGGTGCCCGCACCCGGCCAGAAGGCCCTCACGAACACCCTCGACCGGCTTCTGGACGACCCCGCGCTCGGCGGGCGACGCACGGCCGTGGTCGTCGACGTGGCGACCGGCAAGCGGCTGTACGGCAAGGGCGCCGACGACGCGCAGACCCCGGCCTCCACCACGAAGATCGCCACCGCGGTCGCCGCGCTCTCCGCGGCGGGCGCCGACCACCGCATCGAGACCCGCGCGGTCCTGGAGCCCGGCACCAAGGAGGTCGTGCTCGTCGGCGGTGGCGACCCCACGCTGACCGCCCGCAAGGAGGCGGCGGGCTGGGCGAGCCTGCGCACCCTGGCCGACGAGACGGCGACCGCCCTGAAGGCCCGTCATCTGACCGAGGTGACGCTCTCGTACGACACCTCGCTCTACACCGGTCCCGCCCTGCACCCCATCGGCACCAACCCCAACCTCGCGCCGGTCAGCGCCCTGATGGTCGACGAGGCCCGCACCGACGACTCGGCAGGCGGCCCGGTCACCCGTGCCACGGACCCGGCGGCGGACGCTGCCGGGAAGTTCGCGCAGCTGCTGGAGGCCAAGGGCATCAAGGCGGCGTCCCCCGGCCCCTCCAAGGCCACGAACCGCTCGCAGTCCCTCGCCTCGGTCTCCTCGCCGCCCCTGTCCGCCCTCATCGAGCGGATGCTGACGAACAGCGACAACGACATCGCGGAGGCGATGGCCCGCCAAGTCGCCCTCGCCACCGGCCGACCGGCCGATTTCGAAGGCGGCGCGGCGGCGATCGACGCCGAGCTGAACAAGCTCGGACTCCCGCTGGCCGGCGCGCACTTCACGGACGGCAGCGGTCTGAACCGGGACGACAGGCTGACGGCGGACCTGCTCACGGCCCTCCTGGTCAAGGCCGGTGACCCCGCCCACCCCGAACTCCGGCCCATCCTGACCGGTCTGCCGGTCGCGGGCTTCACGGGCACCCTCAGCGACCGCTACGCCGACGACGCGTCCGGCACCGGCCTCGTACGCGCCAAGACCGGCACGCTGACCGGGGTGAACACCCTGGCGGGCACGGTCGTCGACGCCGACGGCCGCCTGCTGGCCTTCGCCTTCCTGGCCTCCGACACGACCGACCCGGCGGCGGCGCAGTCGGCCCTGGACCGCACGGCCTCGGCACTGGCGGGCTGCGGCTGCCGTTAGGACCGGCCCGGCCGGGTCCCGGGCAACGCCCGTACCACGAGCCCCGTGCGCCCCGGAGCACGGGCGTATCCGGCGCCGTACCCCTCACCGCACCTGGGCCCGCTCACGTACGGTTGACGCATGACGAGCATCGGTGGTGCCGAGATGGTCGACTGGAATCTCGCGGTGGCGACCGCGACACGGCTTGTGCGGCCTGGCCCCGAGGTGAGCCGCGACGAGGCCCGAGAGGTCGTCGCGGAGCTGCGACGGCATGCGAAGGCCTCGGAGGAACACGTCCGGGGCTTCACTCGTATGGGCACGGACGGCATCCACGACACCCCCATCCTGGTGGTGGACCGCCCGGGCTGGGTCCGGGCGAACGTCGCGGGGTTCCGGGAGCTCCTGAAGCCTCTGCTGGACAAGATGCAGGAACGGCGGGGGACCACCCCGGGCGGGGCCGTCCTCGGCGCCGTCGGCGGCAAGGTCACCGGTGTGGAGCTGGGCATGCTGCTGTCGTTCCTGTCGTCGCGCGTCCTCGGGCAGTACGAGACCTTCGCCCCGGCGACGAGGGAACTCCCGGCGGGTGAGAACGGCGGCGGCAGGCTCCTTCTCGTCGCGCCGAACATCGTCCACGTGGAGCGCGAACTCGACGTGGAGCCCCACGACTTCCGACTGTGGGTGTGTCTGCACGAGGAGACGCACCGTACGCAGTTCACGGCCGTGCCCTGGCTGCGCGACCACCTGGAGGGCGAAATCCAGTCTTTCTTGGGCGAGACCGAGGTCGACCCCATGACGGTCCTGGAGCGCATCAGGGAGGCGGCCCAGTCGCTCGCGGGCGGCCGTCCCGAGGGCGAGGAGGACGACGGGGGCCGGTCCCTGGTCGAGATCGTGCAGACGCCTGCCCAGCGGGAGATCCTCGGCCGCCTCACCGCCGTGATGTCCCTCCTGGAGGGCCACGCGGACTTCGTGATGGACGGTGTGGGCCCGGACGTGGTCCCGTCCGTGGGCGAGATCCGCGAGAAGTTCCAGCAGCGCCGGGCCAAGGGGGCCTCGCGGCTGGACCTCGCCCTGCGCAAGCTGCTCGGTTTGGACGCCAAACTGAGGCAGTACAGGGACGGTGAACGGTTCGTGCGCGCGGTCGTCGACCAGGTGGGCATGGACGGCTTCAACCGTGTGTGGACTTCCCCGAACACCCTCCCGACCAAGACGGAGATCGCCAAACCGGCGGACTGGGTCGCGCGGGTGCACCGCAAGGCGGAGTCGTGAACCCTACGGCAAGGTCGTGAAACGAATTCGGCCGACGGCAGGTGAACGCCCCTCCAATCACCCGTCCGAGGGACCGTGAGCCAACGGTAGGCGTGCAATGCTCGGGGAACGGCCCGTTTCTGTCACCATCTACACACTCTGTGTGACCAGACTCGGGCTCACCCCCCGAAAACTTCATGAAGGGAACCGGACATGGGTCCCCATCCTGCGGTCGCGGCGATACGCCTGGCGGTCCGCCGCGTACTCCACGACATCCTCACCGACCACACCCGTCCCCCAGGCGAGTCCTCCCCGCTCGTCCTCGTCGCCTGCTCCGGCGGCGCTGACTCCATGGCGCTCGCCTCCGCTCTCGCCTTCGAAGCCCCCAAACTCGGCATCCGCGCCGGTGGCATCACCGTGGACCACGGTCTGCAGCCCGGCTCCGATCTTCGCGCCGACGACGTCGTCTCCCGCCTCGTCGAGCTCGGCATGACCCCCGTCGAGTCCCTCGCCGTCACCGTGGGCCGCGACGGCGGCCCCGAGGCCGCCGCCCGCGACGCCCGGTACGCCGCCCTGGACGCCGCCGCCGTGCGCCACGGCGCCTCCGCCGTCCTGCTCGGCCACACCCGTGACGACCAGGCCGAGACGGTGCTGCTGGGCCTCGCCCGCGGCTCCGGCATCCGCTCCCTGTCCGGCATGGCCGCGGTCTCGGGGGCCGACGGCCGTTACCGCCGACCGTTCCTGCACCTGGACCGGCAGACCGCCCGCAAGGCCTGCATGGTCCAGTCGCTGCCCGTCTGGGACGACCCGCACAACGCCGACCCGGCCTACACCCGCTCCCGGCTGCGCCACGAGGGCCTGCCCGCCCTGGAGAAGGCGCTCGGCAAGGGAGTCGTCGAGGCCCTCGCCAGGACGGCACAGCTGTCCCGTGACGACGCCGACGCCCTCGACGCCTGGGCCCGCCAGGCCGAGGCCTCCGTACGCGACACGGCGGGCCTCCTGGAGTGCGCGAAGCTCTACGCCCTGCCGCCCGCCGTACGCCGCCGCATCCTGCGCCGCGCCGCCATCGAGGCGGGCGCCCCGGCCGGTTCGCTGTTCGCCCGCCACATCGAAGAAGTCGACCGGCTGATCACCGGCTGGCGCGGTCAGGGAGCCATCAATCTCCCGGGCAAAGTCGTCGCTCAGCGGCAGGGTGGCAGACTGGTGATTCGGCAAGGCTGAAACCGGACCCTCCATCGGGACCGCTCACGCGGCTCTCCGGGACCCCTCACTCGGGTCACGGGCGGTCCGGGTGGCCGCCCAGGAAAAGTGGGACCGGACGACCGAAAGTGATGCGGGTGGACGCGAAAGACATGAGCACCGACCTCAAGTCGGTGCTCATCACCAAGGAAGAGATCGACGCCAAGCTGGCTGAGCTGGCCGCGAAGATCGACGCGCAGTACGCGGGCAAGGACCTGCTGATCGTCGGTGTCCTCAAGGGCGCCGTCATGGTCATGGCGGACCTCGCGCGTGCGCTGTCCACCCCCGTCACCATGGACTGGATGGCGGTGTCGTCGTACGGCGCGGGCACCCAGTCCTCGGGTGTGGTGCGGATCCTCAAGGACCTCGACACCGACATCAAGGGCAAGCACGTCGTGATCGTCGAGGACATCATCGACTCCGGGCTGACCCTGTCCTGGCTCATCTCCAACCTCGGTTCCCGCGAGCCGGCCTCCCTCAAGGTGTGCACGCTGCTGCGCAAGCCGGAGGCGGCCAAGGTCGCGATCGACGTGGAGTGGGTCGGCTTCGACATCCCGAACGAGTTCGTGATCGGCTACGGCCTCGACTACGCGGAGAAGTACCGCAACCTCCCGTTCGTCGGTACGCTCGCGCCTCACGTCTACGGCGGCTGAACCTCCGGGTCCCAGTCCTCGTAAGACGATCGGGAACCCCAGCGGGTTTCGCGCCGTTGGAGCATGCGTGGGCGGGATTGCCAGTCGTCCCCTGCAGCTTCGGGTGACAATGCTGGGGTACCGTCCGAAGAACAGTCTTTATAAGTCTTTATCAAACTCACTATGGCAGGAGGGACGGGGCGGCACCGCTCCGTATGGATGGACGTGAAGCGATACTTCCGTGGGCCGGTCATGTGGATCGTGCTGGCCGTCCTTGCCGTGGTCGTGTTGATGCAGGTCGTCGGCTCGTCCGGCGGCTACAAGACGGTGGACACCGGCCAGGTCGTCCAGGCGATCAATGACAACAAGGTCCAAGAGGCCAAGCTGACCACCGGTGACGAGCAGGTCATCAAGGTGCAGCTCAAGGATGGCCAGAAGGTCTCCGGCAGCTCCAAGATCCAGGCGAGCTACATCGGTGACCAGGGCGTCAACCTAGCCAACACACTCCAGGACAAGTTCCAGAACAAGCAGATTCCGGACGGCTACACGGTCTCGCCGTCCAAGCAGAACCCGTTCCTCGGCATCCTGCTGTCTCTGCTTCCCTTCGTCCTCATCGTCGTCGTCTTCCTGTTCCTGATGAACCAGATGCAGGGCGGCGGCTCCCGGGTCATGAACTTCGGGAAGTCCAAGGCGAAGCTCATCACCAAGGACACCCCGAAGACGACGTTCTCGGACGTCGCGGGCTCGGACGAGGCGGTCGAGGAGCTCCAGGAGATCAAGGAGTTCCTCCAGGAGCCGGCGAAGTTCCAGGCCGTCGGGGCGAAGATCCCCAAGGGTGTGCTCCTGTACGGGCCTCCTGGAACCGGTAAGACGCTGCTCGCACGCGCTGTCGCGGGCGAGGCAGGCGTCCCCTTCTACTCGATCTCGGGTTCCGACTTCGTCGAGATGTTCGTCGGTGTCGGTGCCTCCCGAGTCCGTGACCTGTTCGAGCAGGCCAAGGCGAACGCTCCGGCGATCGTCTTCGTCGACGAGATCGACGCGGTCGGCCGCCATCGCGGCGCCGGCCTCGGCGGTGGTCACGACGAGCGCGAGCAGACGCTGAACCAGCTGCTCGTCGAGATGGACGGCTTCGACGTGAAGGGCGGTGTGATCCTCATCGCCGCCACGAACCGGCCCGACATCCTCGACCCGGCGCTGCTGCGTCCCGGCCGCTTCGACCGCCAGATCGCGGTCGACCGTCCGGACATGCAGGGCCGTCTGGAGATCCTCAAGGTTCACCAGAAGGGCAAGCCGGTCGCGCAGGACGTCGACCTCTCGGCCGTCGCCCGCCGCACCCCCGGCTTCACGGGTGCCGATCTCGCCAACGTGTTGAACGAGGCCGCGCTTCTGACGGCCCGCAGCGACATGAAGCTGATCGACAACTCCATGCTGGACGAGGCGATCGACCGCGTGGTCGCGGGCCCGCAGAAGCGGACCCGGATCATGTCGGACAAGGAGAAGAAGATCACCGCGTACCACGAGGGCGGCCACGCCCTGGTCGCGGCGGCGTCTCCGAACTCCGACCCGGTCCACAAGATCACGATCCTGTCGCGTGGCCGTGCCCTCGGCTACACGATGGTCCTGCCGGACGAGGACAGGTACTCCACGACGCGCAACGAGATGCTGGACCAGCTGGCTTACATGCTGGGTGGCCGCGCGGCCGAGGAGCTCGTCTTCCACGACCCGACCACGGGCGCTGCGAACGACATCGAGAAGGCCACCGCAACGGCCCGCTCGATGGTCACGCAGTACGGCATGACCGAGCGTCTGGGCGCGATCAAGTTCGGCGGCGACAACACCGAGCCCTTCCTGGGCCGGGAGATGTCGCACCCGCGCGACTACTCGGAAGAGGTCGCCGCGCTCGTCGACGAAGAGGTCAAGAAGCTCATCGAGAACGCGCACAACGAGGCCTGGGAAATCCTGGTCGAGAACCGCGACGTCCTCGACGCGCTGGTGCTCCAGCTGCTGGAGAAGGAGACGCTGAGCAAGGAGCAGATCGCCGAGATCTTCGCTCCGATCCACAAGCGCCCGGCCCGCCCCGCGTGGACCGGCTCCTCCCGGCGTACCCCGTCCACCCGCCCGCCGGTGCTCTCCCCCAAGGAGCTGTCACTGACGAACGGGGCGAACGGATCGACGTCGGCCATCGCCAATGTGACGGAGTCCGTCCCGGCGAAGGAAGTGGCTCCGGAGGACCGCTCCGAGAGCTGACCCGGCTCCCGGCGGCCCCACCAGGCCCGGAATGGATGCCGCGCCCCCCAGGTTCTAGCCTGGGGGGCGCGGCATTTTCGCACGACCGCATGTTTTGGACGCGTCGACCAGCACGCGCAAGATCCACAGGAACGAGGACCACATGACCGACCCCGTGACGCTGGACGGCGAAGGTGTGATCGGCGAGTTCGACGAGAAGCGCGCCGAGAACGCCGTACGGGAGCTTCTCATCGCGGTCGGTGAGGACCCGGACCGCGAGGGACTGCGCGAGACGCCCGGGCGGGTCGCCAGGGCGTACAGGGAGATATTCGCGGGGCTGTGGCAGAAGCCCGAGGACGTGCTGACGACCACCTTCGACCTCGGACACGACGAGATGGTGCTCGTGAAGGACATCGAGGTCCTCAGTAGCTGTGAGCACCACCTGGTGCCGTTCGTGGGTGTGGCCCATGTCGGCTACATCCCGTCCACGGACGGCAAGATCACGGGTCTGTCGAAGCTGGCCCGGCTCGTGGACGTCTACGCCCGGCGGCCACAGGTGCAGGAACGGCTCACCACGCAGATCGCCGACTCCCTGATGGAGATCCTGGAGCCGCGCGGTGTGATCGTCGTCGTGGAGTGCGAGCACATGTGCATGTCGATGCGCGGGGTGCGCAAGCCCGGCGCGAAGACCATCACCTCGGCCGTACGCGGCCAGCTGCGCGATCCCGCCACCCGCAACGAGGCGATGAGCCTGATCATGGCGCGTTAGCGCCCCGACCCGTACGCCCGCTGCGCGCCCCGTCCGTCAGGCGACGGGGGCCGCGCCCCCGTGTTCGTTGTCGTCGTCCTCCGGGAGCTTGCAGACGCGCTCCAGGAAGAAGGCGGCCGCTATCACGGCGATGCCGGCGAGGACCGAGAAACCGGCGTAGATGGCCTGGTCGCGACGGGCGGGGATGTCCAGGGACTCGAGCAGGAACGCGCCCGTACCGCCGTACATGCCCGACACCAGGGCCGCGACCAGGGCGCTCGCCTGGCCGAAGACGACCGCGCGGGCCGCCATCAGGGGGTCGACGCCCTTGGCGCCGGGGCGGCGTTCACGCTGGGCCTTGAGGCGGGCGCGCAGCGAGAGTGCCGTGGACAGCAGGACGACGGCGATCAGGGCCAGGACGATGGGGGCGGCCAGCGGGACCCGTGGGAGGGTCCCCACCGCGCTCCACAGGCGCGCGCCCGCCCAGGACAGCACACCGGCCACGACGAACACGGCTGCCAGTGTCCTGATGCGCAGCTGTTTCACGTTGTTGTCCCTTTGCCCCTCTTGTAAGCCCGTCTTGGTCGTCCTGACCTTAACGACTACTCGGGCAGCCGGAGTTCCAGGTCGGGCCGGGGCAGGACACCTTCCTGGGTGACGGCGGTGAGCAGGTGGGCCACGGGGCCGCGGTCGGGCAGCTGGGCCTCGGGCTCCACGTCGTGCCAGGGGGCCAGCACGAAGGCCCGTTCGTGGGCGTGCGGGTGAGGGAGGGTCAGGACCGGGTCGCCGGAGACGACATCGGCGTACGCCACGATGTCCACGTCGATCGTGCGCGGGCCCCAGCGCTCGTCCCGTACCCGGTGGAAGGCCTCCTCGATCGCGTGTGCCCGCTCCAGGAGCGAGGACGGCGGGAGGGTGGTCTTGAGGACCACCACCGCGTTGAAGTACGTCGGCTGGCTGCCCGGTTCGACGCCCCAGGGCTCGGTCTCGTAGACGGGGGAGACCGCCTTGACGCGGAGGCCAGGGGTGTCCTCCAGGGCGTCGATGGCGCCCTGAAGGGTCTCCAGGCGGTTGCCCAGGTTCGAGCCGAGGGAGAGCACCGCCCGTTTCGGGTTCTGCAGGGTCGTGTCGGCGGCGTCCACCCGCTCGACCACGGAGGCGGGCACCGGCTGTACGGTCGGGTCGCTCTGACCTTCGGTGAAGTAGGCGGTCATACTCGGCTCCGGGTGATCGTGACGGTCACGTCGTCGAAGGGGACCGTGATCGGCGCGTCCGGTTTGTGCACGCAGACCTCGACCTCCTGGACCCCGTCGTGCTTCATGCAGGTCTGGGCGATGCGCTCGGCGAGGGTCTCGATGAGGTCGACGGGCTCGCCCTCGACGACGGCCACGACCTCCTCCGCCACGATGCCGTAGTGCACGGTCTTCGACAGGTCGTCCTCGGCCGCGGCCGGTCGGGTGTCCAGGCCCAGCGTCAGGTCCACGATGAAGGTCTGGCCTTCCTCGCGTTCCTTCTGGAAGACACCGTGGTGCCCGCGAGCCTTGAGGCCGCGCAGCGCGACACGATCCACGCGAATCACTCCTGCAATCGTCGGTAGCGGCCGATGTCCACCGAGTGCGGTCGGCGCACCGGCCTCAAATGAATCTACCTGCGGGCACTGACAGAGCTCGCCCGTGGGGACACGCGCCCACATGATGGTCTTGAGGCTTCATCGGGCGTTTCCCCTGGGGAACACGGCGGCTCACGGGTTGGTAGCCGCCCCTACCCAGCGGTTCGTGATTCCAACCACTCCTTGGTGCCAGTGGACCGCCCGCCCACCCGACCGGGGGTGTCCGGGGGCTCAGCGGGGGTGTTCTCGTCCTCAGCCGGGGGTGTCCTCGTCCTCCTCCTCGCCCGATTCGGCGAGTACGGGTGAGGCGTGGTGCGACCAGAGCTTCCAGCCGTCGGCCGTGCGGCGGAACACGTTCGTGGCGACGACCAGCTGGCCGACGAGCGGGCCGAGCTCGTCGCTGTCCTCGGGGGCGGGGCCGCCGCTGAGGATGTTCTCGGTGCAGGTCACCAGCGCGGTGTCGCCCGTGACGGAGACGTGCACATCTGTGAGGAAGAACTGGATGTACTCCGTGTTCGCCATGATCAACGCGTACGAGCGCAGGACCTCGCCGCGGCCGTTGAGGACCGGCCAGCCGGGGTGGACGCAGGAGATCACCGCGCCGTCGCCCTCGATGTCGTCGTCGGCGGTGTCCAGGGGGGCCAGCCACAGCGACGACAGTCCTTCGAAGTCACCCTGCTCGAGTGCTTCGTAGAAGGCGGTGTTGGCGAGTTCGACCTGCTCGACGTCGGTGCGGGGTGCGCTCACTGGGCTCCCTCTACGGCCCGGGCGACTCGTACGGCGTCGGCGGTGGCCCGTACCTCGTGGACGCGGACCGCCCAGGCACCCTGGTGGGCGGCGAGCGCGGACACTGCGGCGGTGGCGGCGTCCCGTTCGCGGGCCGGCGGCGGGGCGCCCTCAGGGCCCGCCAGTACGCGGCCCAGGAACCGCTTGCGGGAGGCGGCGACGAGCAGGGGGTGGCCGAGTTCGCTCAGCCGGTCGAGGTGGGCGAGCAGCGACAGGTCGTGCTCGGAGTCCTTGGAGAAGCCGAGGCCCGGGTCGACGACGATGCGGTCGGGGGCGATGCCGCCCGCCAGAACGGCCTCCACACGTGCGTGCAGCTCGTCGGCGACTTCGGAGACGACGTCCGCGTACGTCCCCCTCACGTTGCCGCCCTCGAGGAAGCCGCGCCAGTGCATGACCACGAAGGGTGCGCCGGCCGCGGCGACGGCGGGGATCATCGCGGGGTCGGCGAGACCGCCGCTCACGTCGTTGACGAGGGCGGCGCCCGCGGCGAGCGATTGCTCGGCGACGGACGCGCGCATGGTGTCGACGGAGACGGTGACGCCCTCGGAGGCGAGGCCGCGGACGACCGGGATGACACGCTTGAGCTCCTCCGCCTCGTCGACGCGGGTCGCGCCGGGGCGGGTGGACTCACCGCCGACGTCCACCAGGTCGGCGCCCTCGGTGACCAGGTCGAGGCCGTGTTTGACGGCGGCCGTCGTGTCGAACCAGCGGCCGCCGTCGGAGAAGGAATCGGGGGTCACGTTGACGACCCCCATGACCGCGCAGCGGTCCCAGGTCGGCAGTCCCGCGACGTGGCCGCGGCGGCGCTCGGAGTTCATGCGTCCAGCCTAGGCCTCCGGCGGGGGGCCGAATCGTCTGCGGGTTCGCTCCGGCGGGGGTCTTTTGGCCGCTTCGCGGCCTGTTTCCCGCGCACTCACCCGACTCGATCGGCCGGGCAGTTCCGTCGGGGTGTGGTCTCGGGAGGGTCAGGAGCGCCCTCGGGGTGCGGTCTCGGTCGGGCGAGCAGTCTCCTCGAAAAGGGCGGATGTGTTGATATCGGGCCCTGGGGGAGGCTGTGGCCCGAGCGAGGGTCCCCAGGGCTGGGGTAGGGGCCCTCGCTCGGGCCTGTTCAGGGGGACTACGCCGCCCTGACCCCGCGTTCCGCCACGCCGTGGGCGCACGGGCGCGGAGCCGGTGTGCGGCGGCGCAGCAGGCTCGGGAGGGCCAGGTTCACGAAGCCCTCGGCCTGCATGGCGGCGATGCCGATGCGTGGGAGGTCGCGGGTGGAGCGGTAAACGACGAAGCGGGGCTCCCAGCGGGGGCGGAACTTCGCGTTGAACTTGTACAGGGACTCGATCTGGAACCAGCGCGAGAGGAAGACGAGCAGGCCTCGCCAGGCCCGCAGCACCGGCCCCGCGCCGATCTTCTCGCCGCGTGCCAGCGCCGAGCGGAACATCGCGAAGTTGAGCGAGATCCGCGTGATGTCCAGACGCGGGGACGCCTCGAGCGCCGCCACGATGAGGAGTTCGTTCATGCCGGGGTCGGCCGAGCGGTCGCGGCGCATGAGGTCGAGGGAGACCCCGTCCGTGCCCCAGGGGACGAAGTGCAGGACGGCCTTCAGGTCGCCGTACGGGCCGAGCGCGTCGTCCGCCTTGTGGGCGGTGGCGACCAGGCAGTCGCCGTCGGACGGGTCGCCGATGCGGCCGAGCGCCATGGAGAAGCCGCGCTCGGTGTCCGTGCCGCGCCAGGCCTCGGCCGCGCGCCGTATCCGCTCCAGCTCGCCCTCGCTGAGGTCACGGATGCGCCGCACCCGGGTCTCGTAGCCAGCCCGTTCGATGCGCTTCACCATTTGACGCACGTTGCGCATCGCGCGTCCGGACAGGGAGAAATCCGCGACGTCCACCACCGCCTCGTCGCCGAGTTCGAGGGCGTCGAGGCCGGTCTCGCGGGTCCACACCTCGCCGCCCGTCTCCGAGCAGCCCATGACGGCGGGAGTCCAGGAGTGGGCCTTGGCCTCGTCCATGAAGCGTTCGATGGCGCCGGGCCAGGCCTCGACGTCACCGATGGGGTCGCCACTGGCGAGCATCACGCCGGAGACGACGCGGTAGGTGACGGCCGCCTTGCCGCTGGGGGAGAAGACGACGGCCTTGTCGCGGCGGAGCGCGAAGTGGCCGAGCGAGTCGCGGCGGCCGTGCTTGTCCAGCAGGGCCCGCAGCCGGGTCTCGTCGTCCTCCGTGAGGCGGGCGGCGGGGTGCTCGGGCCGGAAGGCCAGGTAGATCGTCGTGACGGCGGTCAGCCAGCCGAGCGCGCCGAGCGAGAAGGCGACCGTCCAGGACGTGGATCCGGCGTAGTCGACGGGGCCTTCGAAGCCGACCAGGCCGTACAGGACGTGCGTGATGCGGTCGGCCAGGCTCGGGTCGCCGACCATCCGGTTCTGGTGGGCGCTGACGATGACCAGTCCGAGGACGAGGGAACCGGCGCCCATGAGGACGAAGTTGGCGAGCGCCCGCCAGCGGCTGCGTGGATCGGGCAGGGCGGCGAACTCGCTCCGGTGGCGCAGCAGCGGCGCGAGCAGCGCGAGGGAGATGACGACGCCGATGATCGAATGCCGGTACGCGAACTGGGCGACGGCACCCGCCGGCAGCAGGACCACGGCGGCCCGCCACGCCCGGCGCTTGCGGCGCCGCAGCCCGTGTGCGAGCAGCAGCAGGAGTACGCCCGCGCTGAGCGACAGCGCCGCGGCGAAGGGGCCGAACGATCCGGGCAGCACCTCGGCCATGGTGTGCATACGGCTGCGCCGGAAGCGCGGGAAGACCCCCGCGGCGATGTCCAGGACCCCCACGAGTGTGCAGGCCCTGGCGACGAGGGCGGGAACGGCCTCTGGGCGCGGACCACGGAGTATGCGTCGCGTCCTGCCCGTGCGGTCTGGAACCTCGCTCGACATTTCCCCATCTATCCTGACAGACATCGCATCCCGTAGTTCTGCGAGAGACCTTGAATCCGGCGCCATTCCGGCATCCGGCGACATTGCGCCCTCTAGGACGGTGTCTTGGGGACTCAGGTTCACTCCCCAGCGGAAAGCCGGTTCAAAAGGCAAGGAAAGTCCAGGGCAAGGCACCGCGACGGAGCGGGTCGGCCCGGGGCGGAAAGCGCAGGCAGGACAGCTCATGGGTCTCACGAGCAACAAGGTGCTGGTGCTGGCGGTTCTGTTCGCCGTGCTGCTGTTCGTCGGCACGGTGTGGTGGTGGCCGCGGCTGGCGCGGCGCAACTGGCGGGCCGTCAGCGGACGGGTCGGACTGCTTCTGGTCACGCAGGTGGCGATCTTCGCTTCGATCGGCCTGTACGCCAACCAGGCGTTCGGGTTCTACGCGAGCTGGGCGGACCTCTTCGGTCAGGAGAGCGGCCAGGGCGTGGTCGTCTACCACGGCGGCCGGGGCGGTTCCGATGGCGGGCCTCTCCAAGTGGTCGACACCCAGCCGGTGAGCGTGTCGGGCGGGACCCGGCCGCAGATCGGCGGCCAGATCCAGAAGGTCAACATCGTCGGCCGTACGACGCACATCGCCACGCCCGCGTTCGTCTACCTTCCCCCGGAGTACTTCCAGTCGCGCTACCGCACCCGCACTTTCCCGGCGGCCACGATTCTCACCGGCTACCCGGGCACCGCCGCGGCGCTCATCAAGGGTCTGCACTATCCGCAGACGGCCCACGACTTGTCCAAGAACGGGCAGATGCAGCCGATGATCCTCGTCATGATGAGGCCGACGGTCGCGCCCCCGCGCGACACGGAGTGTGTGGACATCCCGGGTGGTCCGCAGACCGAGAAGTTCTTCGCCAAGGACCTCCCCGATGCCGTGTCGGCTCACTACAGGGTGGGCAAAAAGCCCGGAAGCTGGGGCATCGTCGGCGACTCCACGGGCGGCTACTGCGCGCTGAAGCTCGCGCTGCACCACCCCGAGGCGTACGCCGCCGCGGCGGGTCTGTCGCCGTACTACAAGGCACCGATCGACCCCACGACGGGCGACCTCTTCCATGGGAACAAGGAGCTGCGCAACAGCGCGGACCTGCGCTGGTTCATGCAGCACAAGCCCGCCCCCGACACATCGCTGCTGGTCACCAGCAGCAAGGTGGGCGAGCACAACTACAAGGAGACCCTCAAGTTCATCAGCCTCGTGCAGTCCAAGCACCGCACCCAGATCGCGTCGATAATCCTCGACAGCGGCGGCCACAACTTCAACACGTGGCGGCGGGAGATCCCGGCGACGCTTCAGTGGCTCAGCGGGCGGCTGAGCGACAGCTGACAGGCGTCCCCGAATACGTGGGGGCCCTCGTGATACGCGCGAGCCTCCTGGAATTCCTGGAGCCCCTCGAATCTGTCGAATCACGCGAACTCAAGGGAATTGATCAACAAGTGGCCGCATTGCGGGGCAAGCGGGAGCCCTTGTGGGACAAGGCGTTGCCCTTATAGGCGGCTGAGGCGGTGCGAAGCCCCTGGGGTAGCCGTGTTTTTACCGGGCGGGGCTCCAAGATTCGCCTACGCGCGGTAAGTTTCTGGCCATGCCACGTGGACGTCACCGCCATTCCCCACCTCTGCACCGGCTGCTGCCTCCTTCGGCGATCGCAGGCGTCTCGCTCGTCTGCGCCGTGGGGCCCTGGCTGTTCACGGAACCAACGGTGCTTCGCGCCTTGGCCGCGGCCGCCGCGGTGACCGCCGTCGTGGGCGGCGTCGTCATGCGCCGCTGGGACACGGCGGCGGGCAAGCGCGTCGCGGACCTCACGCGCGCGCGTGCGAGTGACGAGTGGCGTCACGAGGAGCGCGTCGCCGAGCTCGAGACCGACCTTGATGAGTCGCGCGAGCTGCGCACCAAGCTCGAGCACAAGCTGCGCGCAAGGCGGACGGAGCTGGCGGGCCTGCGCAACGAACACGCGGCGCTGCTGCGGCGGTACGCCACGGCGGAGACGGAGCGGGCGAGCGCCCTGGAGGGGCGCCGGCTGCTCGAAATAGAGACGGTGGCCCCCGCTCGCGCGCTGCCCGCCGCGACTCAGACCGTGGAGTCGGTGGAGTCCGCGGAATCCGTGGACGCCGTGGACTCGGCGGAGCCGGAGGCTCCCGGGGGCGTGGCTGCCACGGACGAGGACATGAACGAAGGCACTGGTGAGGACACCGAGGGTGGTGTCACCGGCGAAGACGTGACCACCGTGGAGGCGGAGGACGCCGCCGAGGAGTCGACGGACGCGCCCGCGTCTCCCCAGGTCTTCTCCCCGGCCGGGTCGTCGCTCTTCCTGCGTGCCGACGCCGCGCTGAGCCGGATCACGACCGGCGCCGCGGCGACCGACGTCTCCGACGCGGACACTGAACCGGACACCGACCCGGACACCGATCCGGACGACGATGGGAAGCCCGGCGCCGAAGCCGAAGGTGACACTGAGGCCGACTCCGAAGCCGAGGTCGAAACCGCAGCCGCCTCGGATTCCGAGGCTGATGCCGGTGCCCCCGCCTCCGACGAGCGCGAGTCCGCCAAAGGAGAGCTCGCCAAGGGAGAGTCCGCCAAGGGAGGATCCGAAGACGGAGAACCCCCGACGGACGGTCCTCCGAAGGGCAATCGCCCCCTGACCGACGCCAAGACGGCGGCGCTGCCCGTCCCCACCGCACGCGCGGCGTCCAGCGAGGCGGAGCCGGCCGCCCCGGCGGCCCACCCGGTGAAGCCTACGAAGCCCGCCCGTGCCTCCGGGCACTTCACCGTTCCGACCGCGGTGGCCGTCGCCCCGGCCGCGCCCGTGCGGCGCCCCTCGGTCGAGGGCGGGTTCGACTTCTTCGGTACGCAGAAGGGGACGTCCTCGGCCGCCATGGAGGCCATGCAGAACGAGGACCTCGCGGACGTGGTCGGACAGGAGGCGCTCGCCCTGCACAAGGCCGAGACCGAGTCCGGTTTCAAGCCCGTCGACGAAGGGTCCCGCGGTGTCGGCCAGGTCATCGACCTGACCGCGCACGACGAGACCGAGCACATCGACCTGACGGAGCTGCGGACCGCGGCTTCCTGAAGTCGCCCGTACGTGACTCACGCACATGAGGGCAGTGGCTCGGGCCACTGCCCTCGCGTCGTCTCAGGCCGCACGCCGATTCACGCCGATTCACATCGGCTTACGTCATGTCACGCCGTCTCACGCCGTCTCACGCCATCCACCGGTCCGGCCGCGCCTCGCGCCGACCCGTCCGTGACCGGTCGGCCTGCGCCTGAAGAAGCTCCGCGGCCTCCGAGGCGTCCCGCAGCCGCGCCGTCACCGTGTGGTTGGCCCCCGTGTCCACATGGACGTCGGCGACGCCCCTGAAGCGCTCCCAGGGCCCCTGCGTCAGCCGTACGCTCTGCACCTTCGCGTGCGGTACGAGCGAGAGGCGGCGGCGCAGCAGCCCGTGACGCGCCGCGAAGACGGTGTCGGTGACGGCGAGCCCGTACCCCCGCCACCACAGCGGCGCGCACCACCAGGCGCGGCGCGGCGGCCGGGACAGGCCGGACGGCACCGTCACACCCGGCAGCACCCGCGCGATCACCGACTCGGCGACCTCGCGCGGAGCGACGGGCACGAGGACGGAGTTCGAGGACCCCGCCACGTCGAGTTCCACCCGTACCCAGCCGCGTCGCCGCCACAGCAGCGGCTCGACGATCCGTACGGTCTGCACACGTCCGGGCGGCACCGTCTCGTGCGTACGGTCGAGGAGGCCGTGGTCGATGCGCAGCCCGTCCGGGGACTCGCCCACCGTCCAGTCGTACTCGCCGACGAACCGCCCCACGCTGCTCGCGCCCGCGGCGCCGAGCAGTGGCACCCCGGTGGCGAGGACCGTCCACACGCTGTGGGTGGTGAACCACAGGAACGGGGGTACGACGAGCGCGGCGGCCAGGGAACCCCAGGTGGCGCCGGTGAGGACGAGGGAGACGGCGAGGAAGCCCGCGGGCACGTGCAGCAGCTGCCGCACCGGCGCCTCGCCGACCTCGTGAGCCGTCTCGGGGGCGAAACCGGCGGCGCGGGCGAGGAGTTCGGCGCGCAGGGCGCGGGCCTCGTCCTCGCCGAGGAAGGCGAGTTCGTCCTTCTTGTCCGTTCCTATGACGTCGAGTTTGAGCTTGGTGACGCCCGCGACGCGGGCCAGCAGCGGCTGGGTGACGTCGACGGCCTGCAGGCGGTCGAGCCGGATGTGCGCGGTGCGCCGGAACAACAGCCCGGTGCGGATGCGCAGTTCGGTCTCGGTCACCGCGAAGTGCGTGAACCACCAGCTCAGAAAGCCGTAGAGGGCGGCGGCCGGGACGACGACGGCGAGCCCGATGAGCAGCGCGGTCGTCGTCAGCCTGGTCAGCTGCTCCTGCGCCTGGTTGGGGTCGTGCACGGCCCATCCGGCGACCACGGCGACCGGCGCCCAGGCGCGCCGGAACGGCGTCACGGGGTGCAGCCGCCGCTCCATCAGCGGCTTCTCCTCCGGTATGGCGTCCTCCGCGCCGGGCGCCGGCGTGCTCACAGCCCCGCCGATCGGGCCTCGCCCAGCTCGGTCAGCCGGTCACGCAGCCGCTCGGCCTCGGCCGGGTCCAGGCCCGGGATGCACGCGTCGGTCGCGGCGGCCGCCGTGTGCAGCTGCACGCTCGCCAGTCCGAAGTGCCGCTCCACGGGTCCGGAGGTCACCTCGACCAGTTGCATCCGTCCGTACGGCACCACGGTCTCCTCGCGGAACAGCACACCCCGGCTGATCAGCAGGTCGTCCGCGCGCTCGGCGTACCGCCAGGAGCGCCAGTTGCGCCCCAGCATTCCCCAGCCCCACACCAGCAGGGCCAACGGCAGCAGTGCGAAGGCCGCCCAGACGGCGCCCGCGAACACCGCGAGAAGCAGCCCAAGGACGATCGTCAGCAGTCCCAGCCACACCACCAGCAGCAGCCGGCGCATCCGCAGCAGCCCCGGCGGCAGCCCGGTCCAGACCGGCTCCGCCGCCGTGCTTCCCACGGTGTTTCCCGCGGTCTCCGCGCTCCCCGTATCCATGCCGCAAGGGTACGTACGACAGACTGTCCCCATGACTCCTACGACGGAGACCATGGTCGGTATCGGCGGCGCCGCGGAGAGCACCGACATGGTGCTCAACATCGGACCCCAGCACCCGTCCACGCACGGTGTGCTGCGGCTGAAGCTGGTCCTGGACGGTGAGCGGATCCAGCACGCGGAGCCGGTGATCGGCTATATGCACCGCGGCGCGGAGAAGCTCTTCGAGGCGCGCGACTACCGCCAGATCGTCATGCTCGCCAACCGCCACGACTGGCTTTCGGCCTTTTCGAACGAGCTGGGCGTGGTCCTCGCCGTGGAGCGGATGCTCGGCATGGAGGTCCCCGAGCGCGCCGTGTGGATGCGCACACTCCTCGCGGAGCTCAACCGGGTCCTGAACCACTTGATGTTCCTGGGCTCGTACCCCTTGGAGCTGGGCGGGATCACCCCGATCTTCTACGCCTTCACGGAGCGCGAGGAACTCCAGCACGTCATGGAGGAGATCTCCGGCGGGCGGATGCACTACATGTTCAACCGCGTCGGCGGCCTCAAGGAGGACCTTCCGGCCGGCTGGACGACCCGCGCGCGCGGCGCCGTCACGGCCCTGCGCTCGCGGATGGGCGTGTACGACGACCTGGTGCTCGGCAACGAGATCTTCCGGGGACGTACGCGGGGCGTGGGCGCCCTCGCGCCGGAGACCGTGCACGCCTACGGAGTGAGCGGGCCGATCGCCCGCGCCTCGGGCGTCGACTTCGACCTGCGCCGGGACGAGCCGTACCTCGCCTACGGGGAGCTCCAGGACACCCTGAAGGTCGTCACCCGCCAGGAGGGCGACTGCCTGGCCCGCTTCGAGTGCCTCCTCGGGCAGACGCACAACGCGCTCGACCTCGCGGACGCCTGTCTCGACCGGCTCGCGGACCTTCCGCCCGGGCCGATCAACCAGCGCCTCCCGAAGGTCCTGAAGGCGCCCGAGGGACACACCTACGCCTGGACCGAGAACCCCCTCGGGATCAACGGCTACTACCTGGTCAGCAAGGGCGAGAAGACCCCGTACCGGCTGAAGCTGCGCTCGGCCTCGTTCAACAACATCCAGGCGCTGGTGGAGCTGCTGCCCGGGACGCTGGTCGCGGACATGGTGGCGATCCTGGGGTCACTGTTCTTCGTGGTCGGGGACATCGACAAGTAGGCCGTCGACTAGTAGGCCGTCGGCCAGCGGATCGTCGGCAAGCAGGTCGTCGATCACCGGGTTTGGAATTCCAACCGGCTGGAGCAGCCAGCCGAAGTCACCCAGGCCGCCGGTCGCGGTGAGTTCGGCGGCTTCCCCTGCGCCCGCCAGAGCGCGTACGTAGGCGGTGGGGTCCGTGGCGGCTTGCGTGAGCGCCGGCCGGGCGCCGCTCACGCCGAGCGCGCGCAAGGCCGCCCGCTGGGTCACCACGCGTCCTCCGGGCAGCGCGCACGCGTCCAGCGCCACATGCGCCGTGATGTCGCACGAGCCGTCCGGCACGGGCACCGTCTCCCGGCCCTCGCGGAAGCCGGTGAGTGTCCCGAAAGGCGGTCGCGCGGCGGCGAAGTGCGCGTAGTCGACGGCGACGGCGAGACCCCGGTCCACGGAGGCGACCGCACTGGCCCAAGCGGTGTCTCTAGGGACGCCGATCTCGGCGCGGGCCCCCTCGAAGGGCACCTCTTCGGAGGGCGTCCCCGGGAAAGGCGCCTCTTCGGGGGCCAGTGGCCACCACCTCCGCAGCCACTTCGCCGCCGCCCCGGCCACGGGCTCACCCAGGCGCTCGGCCCCGTCGTCACCCCGTACGAGAACCAGCCGGGGTACGCCCGTCGCGTCCACCTCCGCCACGTCCACCGGCACGTTGTCCAGCCACTCGTTGGCGAACAGCAGCCCGGTGATCCCCTTCGGGGGCTGGGTGAGCCACTCGATCCGGTGATCGAGACCGGCGGGGCGGTCGGCACGTTCGACGGCGTACCCGCGCGCGCGGGAGGCCACTTCGGCGGGGAGCGCGGCCAGGACACCGGTCACCAGCTCACCGCGGCCCGCCGCCATGTCCACGAAGGCGAGCTCGGCAGGGCGGCCGAGGGCCTCGTCGACCCGGCACAGCAGCCGGGCGACGGCCGCGGCGAACAGCGGGGACGCGTGCACCGACGTACGGAAGTGCCCGGCCGGCCCCTCGGGCCCGCGATAGAAGCCGGAGGGCCCGTACAGGGCCTCCTCAGTGGCCTCGCGCCAACCTCGCCACGTACCTGTCACCACACGTCTCACTGCACCAGGCTAGGCCCCCCTGAAAGACAGGCCCTAGCCGTCTCGGGCGGGGGAGCATCCACCTTGGGGAGTACGAGCGCCTCTTGCGGATCGACCCTCCGGTTGACCCCTGCACACTGCATGCTTCCCTACGCTGGGTTACGTGCAGCGCCTCTATGACTTCCTCCGCAGGCACCCGACGTGGGTCGACAGCTTCTGGGCCGTCGTCCTGCTCGGGATCTCCGGCGTGAGCCTGACCAATGTCAACGGCGCCTCCGACCAGCGCGGGTCGCTCGCCGCGGCGCTCCCGATCGCCGTCGTACTGAGTGCGGTCGTCGCGCTGCGCCGTCTCATGCCCGAAAAAATGCTGGTCCTGGCCGCAGTGGTAGGTGTCGCACAGGTGGTCCTGGACGTCCCGCCGGCGCCCGCGGACTTCGCGATGTTGGTGATCATCTACACCGTCGCCGCGGACGGTGCCCGCTGGGCTTCGCGCCTCGGGCTGATCGGGGGCCTGTGTGCGGCGACCGTCGGGCAGCTCCGCTGGCCCCTGAGGGATCAGGGTCCGCTGGGCGCCGTCCTGATAGTGATCTTCCAGACGGTTCCGTTCGCGCTCGCCTGGGTCCTCGGTGACTCCATCCGCACCCGACGCGCCTACCTCGCCCAGCTGGAGGAGCGCGCCGCCCGCCTGGAGAAGGAGCGCGAGGCGCAGGCCAAGGTGGCCGTCGCCGCCGAGCGCGCCCGGATCGCCCGAGAACTGCACGACGTGGTCGCGCACAACGTCTCGGTGATGGTGGTCCAGGCGGACGGTGCCGCGTACGTCATGGACGCCGCCCCCGAGCAGGCCAGGAAGGCCCTCGAGACCATCTCCGGGACCGGCCGCCAGGCCCTCGCCGAGATGCGCCGCCTGCTCGGCGTGCTGCGTACCGGCGAGCACCAGGAGAGCGGTGAGTACGTGCCGCAGCCCGACGTCGAGCAGCTCGACGACCTCATCGAGCAGTGCCGCACCTCGGGCCTGCCCGTCGACTTCAAGGTCGAGGGCACCCCGCGCCCGCTGCCCAGCGGGGTGGAGCTCACGGCGTACCGGATCGTCCAGGAGGCGCTCACCAACACGCGCAAGCACGGTGGCCCGAACGCGGGTGCGAGCGTGCGCCTGGTCTACTTCGACGACGGGCTCGGACTGCTCGTCGAGGACGACGGCAAGGGCGCGCCCCACGAGCTGTACGAGGAGGGCGGCGCCGACGGCCAGGGGCACGGCCTGATCGGGATGCGCGAGCGTGTCGGTATGGTCGGCGGCACTCTGGACGCGGGGCCGCGCCCCGGTGGAGGCTTCCGCATCAGCGCCCTGCTGCCGCTCAAGTCGGCTCACTGACACCTGTAACGACACCTTTTGGCAAGTTCCAAAGCTTTTTGACCGTTGATGGAGAGGGAAGAGACCCCGATGGCGATCCGCGTGATGCTCGTCGACGACCAGGTGCTGCTGCGCACCGGCTTCCGGATGGTGCTCGATGCCCAGCCGGACATGGAGGTCGTGGCCGAGGCGGGCGACGGCGTCGAGGCCCTCCAGGTCCTGCGGTCGACCGAGGTCGACGTGGTGCTGATGGACGTACGCATGCCGAAGCTGGACGGTGTGGAGACCACCCGCCGCATCTGCTCGGATCCCAACCCGCCGAAGGTGCTGATCCTCACCACCTTCGACCTCGACGAGTACGCCTTCTCCGGGCTGAAGGCGGGCGCCTCCGGCTTCATGCTCAAGGACGTGCCGCCCGGCGAGCTGCTCACCGCCATCCGCTCCGTGCACAGCGGTGACGCCGTGGTCGCGCCCTCCACCACCCGGCGCCTGCTCGACCGGTTCGCGCCGATGCTGCCCCACGTCGGCAAGGAGCCCCAGCACAAGGAGCTGGAGCGGCTCACCGACCGTGAGCGCGAGGTGATGGTGCTGGTCGCGCAGGGTCTGTCGAACGGCGAGATCGCGGCCCGTCTCGTACTGTCCGAGGCCACCGTGAAGACGCATGTGGGGCGCATCCTGACCAAGCTGGGGCTGCGGGACCGGGTACAGGTGGTGGTTCTCGCCTACGAGACGGGGCTCGTACGGGCGGGCGGGCAGCGTTGATCCGGGACGGGCACCGCTGATCCGGGGCGACGGGCCGATCGTGGGTGCGTGACCGGGGCGTAACCGGGGCCCACTAGGGTCTGCGCATGCTCCTGTGGATCAACGGCCCCTTCGGGGGCGGCAAGACACAGACCGCACACGAGATCCAGCGGCGGCTGCCCGGCAGCGTCGTCTGCGACCCGGAACACGCCGGCTTCGGTCTGCGCCGCATGCTGCCGCCCGAACTGCGCGGGGACTTCCAGGACTTGGCGTCCTGGCGGCAGGGTGTGGTCGAGGTGCTCGACCTCGCCCTCGGCAAACACGACGGCGTGGTCATCGCCCCCATGACGGTCACCAACGCCCGCTATTTCGAGGAGACGGTCGGGCGGCTTACCGAACTGGGCCACGACGTACGGCACTTCGCGCTTCTCGCCGAGCGCGAGACCGTACTGAAGCGGCTGCGTGAGCGCGGCTTCGGACACCTTCTGCAGTACGTCGCCGGGAAGGACGCCCCGTTGCGGCACGAGAGCTGGGCCGTGCGGCAGCTCGACGACTGCCTGGAGCGGCTGCGCGAGCCGGAGTTCGCGGAGCACCTGTGGACCGATCACACGACGGTCGCCAAGACGGCCGACCGGATCGCCGTGCTCGCGGGACTGACGCTGACGCCGAACAAGGACGGGGTGGTGCGGGGGCGGCTGCGGCGGGCGTGGACCGGCGCCAAGCACATCCGGTTCGACTGAGCCTCCGGAGCGCCGGACACGGGTCTGCCGACCTCGACGCGGGTCTGCCGACCTCGACGCGGGTCTGCCGACCTCGACGTGGGCCACCGGGCTCGACGTGGGGCCGACGAGCTCGACGTGGGTCCGCAGGGCTCAGCGCAGGATGCCCTCAAGGAAGTCGCTGCCCAGCCGGGCCACGACGCTGACGTCGAGCTGGTGCAGCACGTACCGCCCGCGGCGCCTCGTGGTGATCAGGCCCGCCTTCTTCAGCACGCCCAGGTGCCGTGATATCTCCGGGGCCGTCATCCCGTTCACCTGCGCCAGCTCGCCCGTGGTGAACGCGCTGCGGGCCAGGCTGCGGCAGATCCGCATCCGGACCGGATGGGACAGGGCGGTCATCCGCAGGGTCAGCTGCTCCAGCGAGAACGGTGCCGCGAGCTCCGGGGAACCGACCGGGTAGTGCAGCACCGGCTGCCAGCCGTAGCGGTGCAGCACCATGAGGTGCGGCCAGCCGAGACTGGTCGGCACGAGGAGGAGCCCGCCCTCCCCGGTGGCCGTCTGGCCCTGGCCCAGCTTGTCGACCGTGATCGTCCGGCCGGTCTCGTCGAGCGTCACCGCCGGGGACACCGAGGCCATGGCCTCGGCCAGGCCCTTGTGCCGCAGGAGGTCCGTCTTGTGGCGGGCGTCCGCCGCGAGCTGGTGGCGCAGCCGGGACCAGGTCTCGGCGAAGAAGGCCTCGTCGCAGTCCTCCAGGAACTGCCGCAGCCATGCCCGGATCTGCGGCGGATCGTCCAGCAGCCGCTTGCTGAACCGCACCTGCTGGGGTCCGCGCGCGGCGGCCAGCTCCAGCGCGCGCTGCTGCAACTCCGGATCGGAGAGCGTGTCGCGGCCCGGCGCCGCGTACGGAAGCGCGCAGGTGAACTCCAGGGCGGCGTCCACGAACTGCTCGTCGGTCAGCTTGTCCAGCAGATCCAGCTCCTCGGCGAGCGTGGCGCCGGGGAGCGTGGTCCTGCCGGGAATCCCCGCGTACGGCAGGAACAGGTCCGAGAACGTCGTCCGCCACAGGAAGTCGGCCTCGCACATCCGGTCCGCGAGATGCGAGTCGAGCCGGGCGGTCACACCGGTCGCCCAGCCCTGCAGCCCGGGGTGGTGACCCGGCTCGGACAGCGCGTGCAGCGCCATGCAGAGCTCGGCCAGGGGCGACGGCACGACGGAGATCCGCTCCTGCCGCAGCCCGGTGACGTCGATGTGCACGCTCATGACCTCATGGTGCACCCCGCCACTGACAACGCCGTCCTCGATTGACGGCGACCGTCAATCGGGGCGACAGCCACCGAGGACGGGCGCAATCTGGGACGACCGGGGCAACCGCGGGCCTTCGGATCCCCCTCCCGTCGCACGTTTCCGTCCCGAGAGGCGATGAGCCATGAGCATCACCCAGCAGTACCTGCTCGACAGCTACCGGGCCCGTCGGCACGGCGAGCCGGCCCCTCCGGCGCCCGGCGCGCACGACTGGCAGGTCGCCCGCGAGCTGCGCGACCTCCGGCGGTTCCGGGCGGTCGTGGCGGGCCGCCCGGCCCACGGCCGGATACGCCAGGCCCTGGGCCGGTGGCTGCGCGGACGGCGGCCGCACCCGGGCCGCTGACCTCCGTGCGGGGTGGCCGACCGCCGACGTCCGTGCGGGGTGGCCGACCGCCGACGTCCGTGCGGGGTGGCCGACCGCCGGCGTCCGTGCGGGGTCGGCCGGGCGCCGGACTCAGTGTGCGCTCAGCCGGGCAGTCGCTCGACGAACTCCCGGACGGCCGCCCGTACGTCCTGCGCCGTCCACTCCAGACCGGGTGCCGCCACCGTGACCTCGGTGAGCGCGAGCCCCGGACCGCCCCGCATCCAGCTCTGAGAGAAGAGCGAGGTCTTCGTCTCCTCGGTCTGCCGCAGCGCCGCGTCCGTGAGGACGTCGGGGTCGTACGGCAGCCAGACCTGGAACTGGTGGGTGTGCGGTTCTTCCGGGTGGACGCGCGCCCAGGCGACCTTGGCCTCCGTGAAACCCTCGCGCAGGGCGGCGGCGACCACACGCGCGTGGGCCACGTACTCCGGCAGCCGGGGCAGCTCCCGGTCCAGGCCGATGAGCGCGGCGAGCACCGTGGGGAACTGCTGGAGGATCATGCCGCCGTACCGGTGCCGCCAGGTCTTCGCCTCGTCGATCAGCGTCTTCGGGCCGGCGATCGCCGCCCCGCCGAAGCCTTCGAGCGACTTGTAGAACGACACATAGACGCTGTCCGCGAGGCCCGCGATCTCGTCCAGCGGGCGGCCGAAGTGCGAGGTGCACTCCCACAGGCGGGCTCCGTCGAAGTGGACCACCGCGTCACGATCCCGGGCGGCTTCCACGGCCTCGGAGAGTTCCTCCCAGGAAGGCAGCACAAAACCGGCGTCCCTGAGCGGCAGTTCGAGCAGCAGCGCCCCGAAGGGCTCCTCGAAGTCCCGTATCTCCTGGGCCGTGGGCAGCCGGGGCTCGTCGGTCACCCGCACCGGGCGCAAGCCGCTGACCTGGCTGAACGCGTGCCGCTCATGGACCTCGGGGTGGCCGAGCGCATGGAGCGCGACGGTCGGGTTCCCGGTGCGGCCCGCCCAGCAGCGCAGGGCGACCTGCTGGGCCATGGTGCCGGTGGGGAAGAAGGCGGCCGCCTCCTTGCCGAGCAGGCCCGCGACCCGCTCCTCCAGGGTCTCGACGATCTGGCCGCCGTAGATGTCGACGGGCCGGTCGAGGTCGTACACGCCCTCGGCGCCCTCGTTCAGCCAGGCCAGCCGCTCCCGGACCGTGTGCTGGTGGCTGGGCCGCCACAGCACGCGCCGGGCCGCCCGCAGCGCGGCACTCCGCCGCTCCCGCAGCCGCTCGGCCGCCTCTTCCGGGTCCTGGCCCGCACTCTCCGGGTCCTGGCCCGCCGTCGCTTCCGCCGTATCGCTCATCCCCGGATGATGTCGCGCGCAGCCCCGCCTCGGCATCCTCGTTTTCCGCGCGCCCGCGACCTGCGGAAACCCACAGCCTGTGGACAACGAAAACGACGCTCGAACCAATCGCGTTAACATGACGAGAAATCGTCCGGTACCCCGAGCGGACTGGAACGGAAGGCCGCCGTCGAGTGAGTACATTCCCCCAGCCAGACCCCAAGGACCGCCCCGCGCGGCTCACCGTCGGCGTTGTCGGCGCGGGCCGGGTCGGCCCCGCCCTCGCCGCGGCGCTCCAGCTCGCCGGGCACCGCCCGGTGGCCGTCTCCGGGGTCTCCGACGCCTCCAGGCGGCGTGCGGCGCTGCTCCTGCCCGACGTGCCGCTGCTCTCCCCGGCGCAGGTCCTGGAGCGCTCCGACCTGGTCCTGCTGACCGTCCCGGACGACGCTCTGCCCGGGCTCGTCGAGGGGCTCGCCGAGACGGGCGCCATCCGGCCCGGACAACTGCTCGTGCACACCTCCGGACGGTACGGCGCGCGGGTGCTCGACCCGGCGCTCAGGGCGGGCGCCCTGCCGCTCGCGCTGCACCCCGCCATGACGTTCACCGGCACCCCCGTGGACGTGCAGCGGCTCGCCGGATGCTCCTTCGGAGTCACCGCGCCCGAACAGCTGCGCCTGGCCGCCGAGGCCCTGGTGATCGAGATGGGCGGCGAGCCCGAGTGGATCGCCGAGGAGTCCCGCCCGCTCTACCACGCGGCCCTCGCGCTCGGCGCCAACCACCTGGTGACCCTGGTCGCCGAGTCCATGGAACTGCTGCGCACCGCCGGCGTGGAGGCCCCGGACCGGATGCTCGGCCCGCTGCTCGGCGCCGCCCTCGACAACGCCCTCAGGTCGGGCGACGCCGCCCTCACCGGGCCCGTCGCGCGCGGGGACGCCGGCACGGTCGCCGCGCACGTCGCCGAACTGCGCAAGCACGCCCCGGGGACCGTCGCCGGCTATCTCGCGATGGCCCGCGCGACCGCCGACCGGGCGCTGGCCCACGGACTGCTGAAGCCGGAACTCGCCGAGGACCTCCTCGGGGTACTCGCCGACGGCGCGACCCTGCCCGACGACGGGAGCGACCGATGACCACCGCCCTGCTGCGCACCGCCGACGAGCTGCACGCGCGCGTACGCCGCGGCAGCCGGGCCGTCGTGATGACCATGGGCGCCCTGCACGAGGGCCACGCCACGCTGATCCGCGCCGCCCGCGAGATCGCCGGGCCCGAGGGCGAAGTCGTCGTCACGGTCTTCGTGAACCCGCTCCAGTTCGGCGCGGGCGAGGACCTCGACCGCTACCCGCGCACCCTCGACGCCGACCTCAAGATCGCCGAGGAGGCGGGCGCGGACGCCGTGTTCGCCCCCTTCGTGGACGAGGTCTACCCCGGCGGCGACCCCCAGGTCCGCCTCTCCGCGGGCCCCATGGGCGAGCGCCTGGAGGGCGCCGTGCGCCCCGGACACTTCGACGGCATGCTCACCGTCGTCGCCAAGCTGCTGCACCTCACCCGGCCCGACGCGGCGCTGTTCGGGCAGAAGGACGCCCAGCAGCTCGCCCTGATCCGCCGCATGGTGCGCGACCTGAACTTCGGCGTGGAGATCGTCGGCGTGCCCACCGTGCGCGAGGAGGACGGGCTCGCCCTCTCCAGCCGCAACCGCTACCTCTCGCCCGAGGAGCGGCGCACCGCGCTCGCCCTCTCCCAGGCGCTCTTCGCGGGCCGCGACCGGCACGCCGCCCAGGAGGCCCTGCGCGCCCGGGCCCGCGAAGTGCCCGCCACGCGCGCGCGTGCCGAGGCGCTCAGTGCGATCGGCGAATCCCGCGCCGCCGCCGACGCGCACGCGGTCGCCAAGGCCGTACCCGGCGGCCCCGCCGCCGTCCGCGCCGCCGCCCGCCTCGTCCTGGACGAGGCCGCCCGCCTCCAGCCGCCGCTGGTCCTGGACTACCTGGCGCTGGTCGACCCGTCCGACTTCACCGACATCGAGGACGACTTCACCGGCGAGGCGGTCCTCGCCGTCGCCGCCCGGGTCGGCACGACCCGCCTGATCGACAACCTCCCCCTCACCTTCGGAGCCGCCTCGTGACCGCCACAGGCACAGGTACACCTACGGGTACTGGCATACGACTGCACGCACCCGCCCCCGGCTGGGCCCTCACCGCGGACGTGGTGGTCGTCGGCTCCGGCGTCGCGGGCCTCACCGCGGCACTGCGCTGCGAGGCCGCGGGCCTGAGGACCGTCGTCGTCACCAAGGCCCGCCTCGACGACGGCTCCACGCGCTGGGCGCAGGGCGGCATCGCCGCGGCCCTCGGCGACGGCGACACCCCCGAACAGCACCTCGACGACACCCTCGTCGCGGGCGCGGGCCTGTGCGACGAGGACGCCGTGCGCATCCTCGTCACCGAGGGCCCCGACGCCGTACGCCGCCTGATCGAGACCGGCGCCCACTTCGACGAGTCCACCGAAGGCGAGCTGGCACTCACCCGTGAGGGCGGCCACCACCGCCGCCGCATCGCGCACGCGGGCGGCGACGCGACGGGCGCCGAGATCTCCCGGGCACTCGTCGAGGCGGTACGCGCGCGTGGTCTGCGCACGGTCGAGAACGCGCTCGTCCTGGACCTCCTCACGGACTCCGACGGCCGCACCGCGGGTGTGACCCTCCACGTCATGGGAGAGGGCCAGCACGACGGCGTGGGAGCCGTCCACGCCCCCACCGTGGTCCTCGCCACCGGCGGCATGGGCCAGGTCTTCTCCGCGACGACGAACCCGTCGGTCTCCACGGGCGACGGCGTGGCGCTCGCCCTGCGCGCGGGCGCCGAGGTCTCCGACCTCGAATTCGTCCAGTTCCACCCGACCGTGCTCTTCCTCGGCCCGGACGCCGAGGGCCAGCAGCCGCTGGTGTCGGAGGCGGTACGCGGCGAGGGCGCCCACCTGGTCGACGCGGACGGCGTGCGCTTCATGGTCGGCCAGCACGAGCTGGCCGAACTGGCGCCCCGGGACATCGTCGCCAAGGGCATCATGCGGCGCATGCAGGAGCAGGACGCCGAGCACATGTACCTCGACGCCCGGCACTTCGGCGCCGACATGTGGGAGCACCGCTTCCCGACCATCCTCGCCGCCTGCCGCGCCCACGGCATCGACCCGGTCGCCGAGCCCGTCCCGGTCGCCCCGGCCGCCCACTACGCCTCCGGAGGCGTCCGCACGGACGCCCGCGGCCGCACCACGGTGCCCGGCCTCTACGCGTGCGGAGAGGTCGCCTGCACCGGCGTCCACGGCGCCAACCGGCTCGCCTCCAACTCCCTCCTGGAAGGCCTCGTCTACGCCGAGCGCATCGCCGCGGACATCGCGCGCAGCCGCTCGGAAAACGGCCTCCACGCGCGCGTGCCCGTACCGGTCCCGCACCCCGAGAAGCCCGCCCACCCCCTGCTCGCCCCCGAGGCACGGTTCACGATCCAGCGGATCATGACGGAGGGCGCCGGTGTGCTGCGCTCCGCCGAGTCCCTCGCGACCGCCACCGGCCGGCTCCAGCAGCTCCACACCGACGCCCGCGACGCCCTCGACGAGAACGGCAAGACCTCCGAGCCCGGCGTCGACACCTGGGAGGCCACCAACCTCCTGTGCGTGGCCAGGGTCCTGGTCGCGGCCGCGCGCCTGCGCGAGGAGACTCGTGGCTGCCACTGGCGCGAGGACCACGCCGACCGCGACGACGCCGACTGGCGCCGCCACATCGTCGTACGGCTGAATCCCGACCGCTCGCTGGCCGTACACACCACGGACACCGCAGACTTCCCCCCGACCCTCCCGCAAACCTCCGGCTCCCCCCGACCAGGGGGGACCCCCGTGCCCCAGCGCCTTCAGGAGCAGTGACAGCAGTGAGCACCCCCGACCTTCCCCTCGCCCAGAGCGGCGGCTGCGGCGACGGCTGCGGCTGCGGCGCCGAAGCGGACGACGACACGTACATGGAGTGCGGCCTCGACCCCGCGCTCGCCCAGCTCCTCGCCGACGCCGGGCTCGACCCGCTGGAGGTCGAGGACATCGCGAACGTCGCCATCCAGGAGGACCTCGACCACGGCGTGGACGTGACGACCGTCGCGACCATCCCCGAGGACGCCGTCTCCACCGCCGACTTCGTCGCCCGTGACGCGGGCGTCGTCGCGGGCCTGCGGGTGGCCGAGGCAGTCATCTCCGTGGTCTGCACCGACGAGTTCGAGGTGGAGCGGCACGTCGAGGACGGCGACCGGGTCGAGGAGGGCCAAAAGCTCCTCAGCGTCACCACCCGCACCCGCGACCTCCTCACCGCCGAGCGCAGCGCGCTGAACCTGCTGTGCCGGCTGTCCGGCATCGCGACCGCCACACGCGCGTGGGCGGACGCCCTGGAGGGCACCAGCACCCGTGTGCGCGACACCCGCAAGACGACGCCGGGCCTGCGCGCCCTGGAGAAGTTCGCGGTGCGCATGGGCGGCGGCGTCAACCACCGCATGTCGTTGTCGGACGCGGCGCTGGTCAAGGACAACCACGTCGTCGCCGCCGGCGGCGTCGCCCAGGCCTTCGAGGCCGTCCGCGAGGCCTTCCCGGAGGTGCCGATCGAGGTCGAGGTCGACACGCTGCACCAGCTGCGCGAGGTCGTGGACGCGGGTGCCGACCTGATCCTTCTCGACAACTTCACGCCCGTCGAGTGCGAGGAGGCGGTGGCCATCGTGGAGGGCCGGGCGCTCCTCGAAGCCTCGGGGCGGCTCACCCTCGCCAACGCCGGGGTTTACGCGAAGACCGGCGTCGACTTCCTGGCCGTGGGCGCGCTGACCCACTCCTCGCCGATCCTGGACATCGGCCTCGACCTGCGCGAGGCGTCGACGGACCAAGCGTCGACGGACCAGGCCTCGACGGACGAGGCGGAGTAGGACCCATGCTGCTCACCATCGATGTCGGCAACACGCACACCGTCCTCGGTCTCTTCGACGGCGAGGAGATCGTCGAGCACTGGCGCATCTCCACGGATGCCCGCCGCACCGCCGACGAGCTCGCCGTGCTCCTCCAGGGCCTGATGGGCATGCATCCGCTGCTCGGCGAGGAACTGGGCGACGGCATCGACGGCATCGCGATCTGCGCCACCGTCCCGTCCGTGCTGCACGAACTGCGCGAGGTGACCCGCCGCTACTACGGCGACGTGCCCGCCGTGCTGGTCGAGCCCGGCGTCAAGACCGGCGTGCCGATCCTCACGGACAACCCCAAGGAGGTCGGCGCGGACCGCATCATCAACTCGGTCGCCGCCGTCGAGCTCTACGGGGGGCCGGCGATCGTCGTCGACTTCGGTACGGCGACCACGTTCGACGCGGTGAGTGCGCGCGGTGAGTACGTCGGCGGTGTCATCGCGCCCGGTATCGAGATCTCCGTGGACGCGCTCGGCGTCAAGGGGGCTCAGCTGCGCAAGATCGAGGTGGCTCGGCCTCGGGCGGTCATCGGCAAGAACACCGTCGAGGCGATGCAGTCCGGGATCATCTACGGGTTCGCGGGGCAGGTCGACGGCGTCGTCAACCGGATGGTGCGCGAGCTGGCGGAGGATCCTGACGACGTCACCGTCATCGCTACGGGTGGGCTGGCGCCGATGGTTCTCGGCGAGTCCTCCGTCATCGACGAGCACGAGCCGTGGCTCACGCTGATCGGTCTGCGCCTGGTCTACGAACGCAACGTGTCCCGCACCTGAGTCCCTCGCCCCCGCCGCCCCTACCCGTCCCATCCTTCTGGGGCTCTGCCCCAGCCCCCGCCAGGGGCGCTGCGCCCCCTGGACCCCCGCATCGGCCTGGACGGCCTCGTCCTCAATCGCCGGACGGGCTGGATGGTGCGGGCCGGGGTGGGTTGAGGGGGCGGGTGGGGCATCGGCCTCCGGCCTGGTCCTCAAACGCCGGCCGAGCCGAGGCCCACCGGCCGTCAGCCGAACGAACTCGGGCGGGCGGGGAATGCGGGGCGAAGCCTCCGCCCTGGGGGCGCGGGGAACTGCGCGCCCAGCCCCCACCGTCCCGCAGCCAAAAGGCCCCGCAGGGGCGCGGGGGACGGCGCGGGCAACCCCCGCCGTCCCGCAGCCGAAGGGATCGAGTGGGCGGGGTTCGGGGCGGAGCCCCGCCGGGGCGTCGTCGGGGAGGACACTCACCTGCGGCCCAACCACCCGCCGACCCCCGGAGGGACACGCGCAGATGCTATGCGGATTTTGTCTGATTAGCGCGTATCGTCGCCGCATGCCCACGCCCTACGGATCCCGCGGCGGCATGGCGTTCGGAGCACAGGAGCTGCGTGTGCTCCGTCGCGCTCTCGCCCTCGCCCTCCACCCCACCCCCGCCTCGGCCGAAGACGTCCAGGACTGCCTCCGCCTCGCCGAGTCCGTCGACGAGGCGGCCCGCGAGGGAGCCAGGCTCAGGGCCTTCCTGCTGGCCGACCTCGCCCGCTACCGGGCCGCCCTGCCCGGCACCGCCGCGGGCTATCTCGTCCTCCTGGAGGAGGCACTCGGCTCGGGCTACCGTCCCGACCCGGACGACCTCACCGCGCTCCGGGCGCTGAGCGGCAACCCCGCCGCCGCCGCCCTCCTGGACCGCTGCCGCGCCCTCGCCGAGCAGGACGTCCGCACCCGCCTCGCGGGCTTCTCCGCCCCGCCCACGGTCCCCGCCTCCCGTAACCGCCTGACGGCCCTGCCGGGCGGCCTGGCCGCGACCTCGGCCTCGGAGGAACCCGTGAAGAAGCCCGCGGGCAGCCCCGCCGCCGAGCCGCGGCCGCAGTCCCCGGCCAGGAGCCCGCGCCCGGACCGTCCGATCCCGACCCCGGGAGAGGTCTTCCCACCGAAGCGCAAGCCCGCGCCGCCACCGGCGAACCCGCCGCAGCAACTCGCCGCGGGCTAGCTACTCTGGAGGCATGGACTATGTCTCCGCGCTGGTGCCCCCCGTAGTGATGGCCGTGTTCTTCATCGGGTTGATCGTGACGATCGTGAAGACCCAGGGCGGGGCCAACAAGTCCAAGGAGGACGCGGTCGTCGACGCCGCCCTCGCGCGCGCGGAGAGCGCCCGCCAGGCCTCTCCCGACATCAAGGCCTGAGGCGACAGCAGGACCACAGCCCCGGCCGACGCGGCCCGCGCCCCCGCCGGGGCACTCATCGGCGTACGACTCATACGTTCTCATACGTTTTTCGAGTCGTACGCCCTTTTTGTTGCTGATCTACCATTATTGTTCTGAGCTGTGCCTCGCCCATTGGGAGAACTCGAAGACGCGGTCATGACGCGGGTGTGGAAGTGGAACCGCCCGGTGACCGTTCGAGAAGTCCTGGAAGACCTTCAGCAGGAACGGTCCATCGCGTACACCACGGTGATGACCGTTTTGGACAATCTCCATCAGAAGGGCTGGGTCCGCAGGGAGGCGGAAGGCCGGGCCTATCGATATGAGGCGGTCTCCACGCGTGCCGCCTACTCGGCCGCACTGATGAACGACGCGTGGTCCCAGAGCGACAACCCCGCCGCCGCTCTCGTCGCCTTCTTCGGCATGATGAGTGAGGAGCAGCGGCGCGCGCTGCGGGATGCCGTACACATCGTGCAAGGGCCTGAGGAAGGCCCCGAACAAGGCGGGGCCGGCGGCGAAACACGTGTAACCCCGGACGCTGCCGACGAGAAGCGGGTCGAGAAGCCAGTCGAGAAGCCCGATGAGGCATCGGGTGAGAAGCCGGGCGAGAACCCCGACTCCGGCCCGGGCGGCACCGGGCGATAGCGTCCGCCCATGCCAGCAGAGCATCCAGCACCGCGTCCCGAAGACACCGCGAAAGCCGTCACCGTCCGGCGGGCCAGAACCAGTGATGTCCCGGCCGTGCGCCGCCTCCTCGACGCGAACGTCCGCCGCGGCATCCTGCTCGACAAAGCGACGGTGACGCTTTACGAGGACATCCAGGAGTTCTGGGTCGCGGAACGTGATGACAACGCCGAGGTGGTGGGGTGCGGTGCGCTGCACGTCATGTGGGAAGACCTCGCCGAAGTCCGCACTCTCTCGGTGAACCCCGTGGTCAAGGGCGTCGGTGTCGGTCATCAGTTGCTGGAGAAGTTGCTGCAGACCGCCCGCTGGCTCGGCGTTCGCCGGGTTTTCTGTCTGACCTTCGAAGTCGACTTCTTCGCGAAGCACGGCTTCGTGGAGATCGGCGAGACGCCCGTCGACAGGGATGTCTACGCCGAGCTGCTGCGTTCCTATGACGAGGGCGTGGCAGAGTTCCTCGGTCTCGAACGAGTGAAACCGAACACCTTGGGCAACAGCCGGATGCTTCTGCATCTGTGATCGGCGGCGACTATTCCGCCCGACCGCCTTGCCCGCGTTCCCTATGTCCGAAACGCGCACGTTTCCGGTCTTCCAGCGGCCCCCGAGTCTCACCCAGGGGTTTGTGTTTTTCCAGCAAAAGCGGTTTGCTTTCCGACGTACTGCAGTACTGCATATAACAGGGGACGTGAAACAGCGGCAGACGCCGCAGGCCCTCGGCCCTCAAGTTATCGATGAAAGGAAATCCGGTGGCACAGAAGGTTCAGGTCCTTCTTGTCGACGACCTCGACGGTGGCGAGGCGGACGAGACCGTGACGTTCGCGCTGGACGGCAAGACGTACGAAATCGATCTCACGACCGCCAATGCGGACAAGCTCCGTGGCCTTCTCGAGCCCTACGTGAAGGGTGGTCGTCGTACCGGAGGCCGTGCTGCGGGGGGGCGTGGAAAGGCGCGTGTCGCTTCCGGTGGCAGCCAGGACACCGCACAGATCCGCGCGTGGGCGAAGGAGAACGGTTACGAGGTCAACGACCGTGGCCGCGTTCCGGCGTCCATTCGCGAGGCCTATGAGAAGGCCAACGGCTGAGTCGAGGCCCATGGCCCAGCTGCCCAGCCAAGGTCTACGAGTAGGCCGGCGGCTGGGCGCACGCGCGTCGAAGCCGGACCCGGTGGCACTGTGTCGCCATCGTGTCCACGAGTCGTACGAGATCGGGGGCGCCCCCATCGCCCCCCACGGCCGACAGAGTCGGCAACGAGGGTTCCACCTCGCACCCCGGCTCGGGGGGCCGCAGCCAGACGGCGGCCCCCTGTGGACCGGACCCGCCGGCCCCGGCCGTCCCTGCCCCGTCCGTGGTGAGTGGCCCCTCGGGCATCCCTGGCGGCAGCGGAGCCTCGATGCTCCCGCCCGCGCCGATCGCCGTGAGATCGAGCGCGAGAGCGCCCCACTCCAGCCAGTCGAGCAGCCCCGGCAGTTCCTCCGCGCTTCCCGCAGCCACCAGTAGCCACATCCGCGTCCCGTGCCGAGCCGGCCACTTCTCACGCCGAGCCGCCGGATCCTCGCGCGGCGCCGAGCGACTGGTGTGCAGTGCCACCGGAGAGGCCGGTCCCAGGTGTCGCAGGGCCCTGACACCCGCCTCCGCAGGGACGTCCAGGACGTCGAAGCGCAGGCCGGCGGCCAGTCGTAGCGGCGAACCGGGCACTGTCGCCCAGCCGAGTTCGTTCGCGTACCACCGCCGCACCGGGTCGCTCGGGTGGAGCGGGCGGCGAGGGAGGGGGACAGTGGGAAGCATGTCAGGAGCAACCGTCAGAAGGGCTCCGTGGTTACGCTGGGTGTTTCGTCATGTGCGCTGAGTATCGAAAGAAGAGGTGTGCGGGGGCGATCGGTGGCGCAAGGATGTTCGCCCATAGCGGAGGGAACCGGTGTGCGCGGCATGGAGTGTCAGTGCGTACGGGTAAGACATCCCTAGTGAGAGGGGCGACACGCATGGCTCGGGCATCTCACGTTCGCCATCGGCGTACAGCCGGTGCGGGTATCTGCCTGGCCTGCGGGAACATCGTCTCGCACCATCAGGTTGAAGCAGATGTCGGCGTTCGGGGTCAGGAGGCCAAGGACGGTGTCGGCAGTTGGAATGAGCGGTCCCCGCTTGCGGGACTAAGCTGCGGAAGGACAGGGAGGGGAGCGTCCCCTTACTGCCTGACCGCTCTGAGGAGCGATTAACGATGTTCGAGAGGTTCACCGACCGCGCGCGGCGGGTTGTCGTCCTGGCTCAGGAAGAAGCCCGGATGCTCAACCACAACTACATCGGCACCGAGCACATCCTCCTGGGCCTGATCCACGAGGGTGAGGGTGTCGCCGCTAAGGCCCTGGAGAGCCTCGGGATTTCGCTCGAGGCGGTCCGCCAGCAGGTGGAGGAGATCATCGGGCAGGGGCAGCAGGCCCCGTCCGGGCACATCCCCTTCACCCCCCGTGCCAAGAAGGTCCTGGAGCTGTCGCTCCGCGAGGCCCTTCAGCTGGGCCACAACTACATCGGCACGGAGCACATCCTGCTCGGCCTGATCCGAGAGGGCGAGGGCGTCGCCGCCCAGGTCCTGGTCAAGCTGGGCGCAGACCTCAACCGGGTGCGGCAGCAGGTCATCCAGCTGCTCTCCGGCTACCAGGGCAAGGAGACCGCCACCGCCGGCGGTCCTGCCGAGGGCACCCCCTCCACGTCCCTGGTCCTCGATCAGTTCGGCCGGAACCTCACCCAGGCCGCTCGTGAGTCCAAGCTCGACCCGGTCATCGGGCGCGAGAAGGAGATCGAGCGGGTCATGCAGGTGCTGTCCCGCCGGACCAAGAACAACCCGGTCCTCATCGGCGAGCCCGGCGTCGGCAAGACCGCCGTCGTCGAGGGCCTGGCGCAGGCCATCGTCAAGGGCGAGGTGCCCGAGACCCTCAAGGACAAGCACCTCTACACCCTCGACCTGGGCGCGCTGGTCGCCGGTTCCCGCTACCGCGGTGACTTCGAGGAGCGGCTGAAGAAGGTCCTCAAGGAGATCCGCACCCGCGGCGACATCATCCTGTTCATCGACGAGCTGCACACGCTCGTGGGTGCGGGTGCCGCCGAGGGCGCCATCGACGCGGCGTCGATCCTGAAGCCGATGCTGGCGCGCGGTGAGCTCCAGACCATCGGTGCGACGACCCTGGACGAGTACCGCAAGCACCTCGAGAAGGACGCGGCCCTCGAGCGCCGCTTCCAGCCGATCCAGGTGGCGGAGCCTTCCCTCCCCCACACGATCGAGATCCTCAAGGGCCTGCGCGACCGTTACGAGGCGCACCACCGGGTCTCCATCACGGACGAGGCGCTGGTCCAGGCCGCCACCCTGGCCGACCGGTACATCTCGGACCGCTTCCTGCCGGACAAGGCGATCGACCTCATCGACGAGGCCGGTTCCCGGATGCGCATCCGCCGGATGACCGCGCCGCCGGACCTCCGCGAGTTCGACGAGAAGATCGCGGGCGTCCGCCGCGACAAGGAGTCGGCCATCGACTCCCAGGACTTCGAGAAGGCGGCCTCTCTCCGCGACAAGGAGAAGCAGCTGCTGGCGGCGAAGGCCAAGCGTGAGAAGGAGTGGAAGGCCGGCGACATGGACGTCGTCGCCGAGGTCGACGGCGAGCTGATCGCCGAGGTCCTCGCGACCGCGACCGGCATCCCCGTCTTCAAGCTGACCGAGGAGGAGTCCTCGCGTCTGCTGCGCATGGAGGACGAGCTCCACAAGCGGGTCATCGGCCAGAAGGACGCCGTCAAGGCGCTCTCGAAGGCGATCCGTCGTACGCGGGCCGGTCTGAAGGACCCGAAGCGTCCGGGTGGTTCGTTCATCTTCGCGGGTCCGTCCGGTGTCGGTAAGACCGAGTTGTCCAAGGCCCTCGCCGAGTTCCTCTTCGGTGACGAGGACGCGCTGATCTCCCTCGACATGTCGGAGTTCAGCGAGAAGCACACGGTGTCGCGTCTCTTCGGTTCGCCCCCCGGATACGTGGGCTACGAAGAGGGCGGTCAGCTGACGGAGAAGGTGCGGCGCAAGCCGTTCTCGGTCGTCCTCTTCGACGAGGTCGAGAAGGCCCACCCGGACATCTTCAACTCGCTGCTGCAGATCCTGGAGGACGGTCGCCTGACCGACTCCCAGGGCCGGGTCGTGGACTTCAAGAACACGGTCATCATCATGACGACCAACCTCGGCACGCGGGACATCTCGAAGGGCTTCAACCTGGGCTTCGCGGCCACGGGTGACACGAAGTCGAACTACGAGCGCATGAAGAACAAGGTCTCGGACGAGCTCAAGCAGCACTTCCGCCCCGAGTTCCTCAACCGCGTCGACGACGTGGTCGTCTTCCCGCAGCTGACGCAGGAGGACATCCTCAAGATCGTCGACCTGATGGTCGGCAAGGTGGACGAGCGCCTCAAGGACCGGGACATGGGCATCGAGCTCTCCCAGTCCGCCAAGGAACTGCTGTCCAAGAAGGGTTACGACCCCGTCCTGGGCGCGCGGCCGCTGCGTCGCACGATCCAGCGCGAGATCGAGGACACGCTCTCGGAGAAGATCCTCTTCGGCGAGCTGCGCCCCGGTCACATCGTGGTCGTCGACACGGAGGGCGAGGGCGACACCAAGACCTTCACCTTCCGCGGTGAGGAGAAGTCGGCGCTGCCCGACGTCCCGCCGATCGAGCAGGCCGCGGGTGGAGCAGGGCCCAACCTGAGCAAGGAGGCGTAGCGCTCGGCGCTCGCCTGAACGAAGGGGCTGCCCCGGGACTTCGGTCCCGGGGCAGCCCCTTTTTTTCACACCACGCTGTCGGTCTTCTCGATGGTGACGGTGGCGGTCTCCGGGAGGAACGCCAGGAGATGTTCCGGTACGTCGGTCACGTTCGAGGCGAGATGGAACGTGACCCTGCGCAGGCCGGGAAAGAGAACCCGGACATTTGAGAGGTCTTCGTTTCCCGTGAACTTGTTGAGCCGCAGTCTCGTCACGTTCGGCAGCACCGGACCCGCGCTCCACCCGGCGGCATTCCAGTTCACACGAAGTTCTTGTAGAGCGGGAAGCCGGGTGATCTCTTCGAAGTCCTCGGGGGTGAGGTTTTCGGGGAGTGTGGCCAGACTCAGCTGCTTCAGCGAGTGCATATGACTCAGGCCGCGCAATCCTGTGTGCCGCAGAGCGTTCCTGGTGAACCGCAGATACGTCAGTGGCAGATTCCGGGGGAGTACCTCATCGAGGGAGTCGCCGTGCAACGGGATGCCGATGTCGAGCAGGCGCAGAGTGCGGGATGCCGAGAGCGGTACCAGCGCGTCCGGATTCTCGAGTCCGGGCAGACCGGCGAGCAAAAGCCATTTCAGGGGCAGCTCGGCGAGCGGGGTGAGGTCGTCGACGTACGGGCTGCCGCCGCTGACGTCCAGATGCGCGAGTTGCCCCTGATCCGACAGGAAGCGCAGATCGCGCAGGACGCGGTTGTCGCTTACGACGAGTTTGGACAGCTGGTCCGGCAGCAGCCCCCCGCGTATGTCGTCCGAGTCGATGTCCCCGATGACCTGGACCAAGGGGCGGCCGCCGAGGTCGCGCAGGGCGTGCAGCTGGTCGACGGAGTGCGCGCAGAAGTACAGGTCGTCCGGTGGCAGATGGGCGATGACGTCGGCCGTGTAGCGCCGGGTGTCGAACCGGTGGGCGGTCCAGGCGAGTTGGGCTCGTACGAGCAGCGACGGATGCGACCGGAAGCGGGACAGGACCGGGAGTGCCGCGTCCGTGCCGATGAGTGACGCGGTGATGACCACGGCCCTGGCCTCGTCGTCGGTGAGCCCCTCGGGTCCGGGCAGCAGCTCCAGGACGAGCGGGCCCGCGTCGGCGAGGGTGCGGGCCTCCTCGGTCGTACGGGGCGGGATGAGCGAGGCGGCGTTGCGCTCCACGGCCGTACGGACGTGGGGGTCGAGTTCCGTGGCGTGTTCCAGCGCGGCCAGGGCGAGCAGTCGTATACGCGTACCCGCCGCTCCGGACGTCTCTTCGGCGGACTTGGTCAAGTCGGCCAGGAGGGCGGCCCGTTCGCGGGGGCGGGCGTGCGCGACCGCCATCCGGATGACGTCCGACCACTGGGAGTCGAAGGCGTTGCGCACCAGCAGCCCGAAGTCCCCGTCCTCTACCGCCGCCCGCGCGCCCAGGTAGTCCTGGAAGGTGCGGTGGACGAACTCGACGGTGCCGAGGGTGGGTTCGCGGAGCAGGCCGCTGCGGACGAGGAGATGGCGCAGGATCGCCGGGGCGTCGCCCTGCGCGGCGGCGGACGGGAGGGACGGCAGGACGTCGGCGACGATGCGTTCGGCACGGTCGCGGTCCATCTCGGACTGGTTGTTGCGGATGAGCCAGTAGGCCAGCCGCTGGAGGAGCTGGACCTGCGGGAGTTCCGTGAGGTGGATACCGCCGGTGCGGTCGGGCGCGAACATGTCGCGCTCCTCGTCACGGCGCGACAGCAGCATGGACAGGGCGGCGTCGTACAGCTCCTGCCGGCCGTGCGGCAGATAGCCCCGCCGGTCGCGGTGCAGCGCGCAGATCAGCCCGCACATCAGCGGGTTGGTGGCGAGCCGGCCGAGGTCGGGCTTGGTGCCGACGGCGGTGAGGAGGGAGTGTTCGTAGCCGTCGAGGCGGTCGGTGTCCGGGGCGTCGAGCCGGGCCGCCGTGTGCCAGCGGCGGATGAAGGCGGTGACGTCGTCGCGGCTCATGGGGGTGAGGGCGAGCTCGGTGAAGCCGTCGGGGGTGAGCCAGTCCTCGCGGACGGCCGAGGGACGGGAGGTCACCAGCCACTGGTTGCCGGGATAGACGTCCAGCAGCTCGCGCAGCCAGCGGCGGGTCCGCTCGCGGTCGCGTTCGGGGATCTCGTCGATGCCGTCGACGAGGAGCAGCCCGCGCCCGGCGCCGAGGACGCGGTCGCTCCAGCCGTCCGGCTGGGTGGCGTGGAAGGGCACGCGGGCAGCGGCGAGGAATCCGTCGGGCGCCGGGAGTCCGTCGGGGCGGCGGACGAGGGTACGCAGGGGCAGGACGAACGGGATCCGGTCGCCGCGCTCCCCCTGGGCCGCGGTCACGGCCAGCCACTGCACGAGGGTGGTCTTGCCGGAGCCGGCCACTCCGCGCAGCAGCACCAGGTCCTGTTCGGCGAGGGCCTGCTCGGCGGGGAGGGTGCTGCCGGCGGCCGCGATGTGCGTCCCGTTCGGGCCGGTCGCCTCCGCGTCCTCGGCGGCCCGCACGGCCTGCAGGCCGAGGTAGGCGGCGTCGAGGGGCCAGCGCTCGGGGGAGTTGACGAGGTCGATGCCGTAGATGGTGAGCCGGCTGTGCTTGGTCGCGACGTATGCGAGGTACCGCTGTTCGAAGGCGGGGTCCGTGCCGCCGGGCGGGGGAGTCCGTGCGATCAACTCGTCCATCTTGGAGATGAGTTCGCTCTGCCTGCGGCTCTGCTCCATCAGCGTGCGGGCCACGAAGGCCGAGCGCTGGGTGAAGAAGTGCAGGATGTGCAGGCAGGCCGCGCTCAGGATCCGCTCGTAGAACAGGGTCGCGTCGAAGGAGAGGTCTCGCTCGGGGTTGCCGCTCGCGGCGCGCAGCCGCAGGGCGAGTGCCTCGTGACCGAGTTCCACGGCCTGTACGTCGGTCATGGCGAGGTCGCCGAGGGCGTGCAGGGTGTCGGCGAGGGCGTGGACGACGGCCTGCTCCTCGTCGGCGGCCAGCGGGCGTTCCCCGGTGCGCAGGGCTCGGGCGACCAGCTCGGCGGCCAGCGTGGTCAGTTCCTTCTCCCCGAGGGTCCGTTTCTCTCCGCTGAAGGAGACGAACCCGGAGATCCGCACCGGCTTCTCGACGAGCCCGGCGCCCGGCCCGTCCGCCACGAACAGCTTCTTGACGAGCGGCGCGACCACGCTCGAGGCCAACTTGGCACCTATGGCTGCTGGTTCCATGACGCTCCCCCGGACGGCACGGTGACGGCTGCTCAGATCACCCTAGGGCCTGTCGCAGGTTGGGAGTGGCGCCGCGGAGAAGATCGTGTGCGGGTCGTAGTGGCGTTCGGCGGGAGGAGCCTTGCGGCGGCGCCGTGGAACGTGGGGATGGTGATGCCGGACAGCGGCGAGGTCAGGGCGGAGCCCGCGTCGAGGAGCGCCCGTACGACGTCCGAGGTGATCGCGGTCACGGTCCGGGTACGGATCGCGTAGTGGTTCCCCGGGACGCCGCAGGAGTGAGCTGCCGCCGTACCCGTACCCGTACCCGTACCCGGAGCCGAGGACGGGGACGGGGCTGGAGACGGCGACCCGGTCCGGGCCCAGCCGTGCCGACAGCGCATGGGCCGCCGCCGAACAGCCTTCAGACACGCCCTTGCGGTGACATGACGCACAGGCGATTTGTCCCCTACTAGGGCGGGTAGTGGACAGCGGGGAGCGGGCAAAACGGACGTAATGGTGCGGAACCCCCATGGGGTGTGCGGTGTCGCGGTCGGCGGTGCGACGAGGGCCCTATCGGCCCGGAACGCAGTGCCCGTAAGTGGGTTTAAACGTCTCTACTCAGAAAAATCGGGCGTATTCGATACGGGATGGGGCGTCTGTCAAGAAGGTGGAAATTTCAGGGTGAACTACGACCTGGCGTCGTAGATGAGGACTTTGTGCGTCGGTCAGGACTCGGGTTACCAAGGGATGGCCCACTCGGCGACAGCTTGTCCGTCGGGTGGACCTGACCCCCGTCTCCGTTCCCACGAGGTTCCGAATGTCGAAGCGCGTCACGTCCCGCCACTCCCGTATGTCCCTGCTCCGCTCCCGGGCGGCCGTCCTGGCCGTCGGCGTGGGTGCCACGGCCGTACTGGGCGCCGGGGTCGCGGCCGCCGCCACCGAGGCGGCCCCGCAGGCCGCCGTGAAGACGGCCGCCACCAAGGCGTCCGCCTCCTGGGTCGACCCGGTGAAGAAGTACACGCTCTCCGCGGGCTTCAACCAGGCCGGCAACCTGTGGCAGCACAACCACTCCGGGCAGGACTTCGCCGTGCCCACCGGCACCGAGGTCGTCGCCGCGCACGGCGGCACCGTCGTCAAGGCCGGCGGCAACGGCGCCGGTGACGGTCCCGCGTACGGCAACGCCATCGTCGTCAAGCACGGCAACGGGACCTACTCGCAGTACGCCCACCTGTCCCGGATAGACGTGCGGATCGGGCAGGTCGTCGCGACCGGCCAGCACATCGCGCTCTCCGGCAGCACCGGCAACTCCACCGGCCCGCACCTGCACTTCGAGATCCGTACGACGCCGAACTACGGCTCCGCGGTCAACCCGGTCGTCTTCCTGCGCGCCCAGGGCGTGACCGTCTAAGACGCCTCAGGGGTGACGCCGGCGCCGCCGTGCGCCTGCGTCACCAAGTCGATCGCGACCTCCAGGACAGCCTTGCGCTTCTCCTCGGGGTCGCCTTCGACGTCCTTGAGCAGGAACATCCCGGCGTGCATCGAGAACAGCGCGCTGATGCAGCGCACCTGGTCCGTCAGATCGGCGTCCGGCTCCTTGAGTAGGCCGACCATCCGGATCATGCGGTCCTTGAAGTCCTCGCCCGTGCGCAGCTCGCGGACGGCCGCCTGGTTCTCCTGCATGAAGCGGAAGAGCGGGGCCGCCTCGGCGAGTGCGTTGCTGTAGCGGCGCAGGATCTCCTGCTTCGTCTCCAGCGTGCGAGGCTGCTGCCGCGCCCACTCGATCAGCTCGTCCATGGGCCTGGAAAGGTCCTGGAAGAGACTGATGAGGATGTCTTCCTTGGTCTTGAAGTGGTAGTAGAGCGCCGCCTTCGTGACGTCGAGGTGCTCGGCGATCTCGCGCAGTGAGGTCTTCTCGTAGCCGTGCTCGGAGAAGAGTTCGAGGGCGACGTCCTGGATGCGCTGGCGGGTGTCCCCGCGGCGCTGTCGCTTGGTGCCGTCCATGGTGTCGCCGCCCATCCCTGTACTCCTCGCACTCCCTGAAACGTACGTGTCGTCCGACTGGCAAATCCAGGAAAACTTACTTGACGCCCGGCTAGTTGCCGGTCTAACTTCCCTCAGTGTAGTCAACTTGCCGGGCGGCAAGTAAGTACCCAGGGGAGTGGAACCGTGGCGGACAACAAGGAAGCGGTCATAGAGACCGAGAAACAACCGCGCAGCGTACGCGTCGTGCTGCTCGCGCTCATGATCACAATGATGCTGGCAATGCTCGACAACATGATCGTGGGCACGGCCATGCCGACGATCGTGGGCGAGCTGGGCGGCCTCCAGCACCTGTCATGGGTCGTCACCGCGTACACCCTCGCGACAGCCGCCTCCACCCCCATCTGGGGCAAGCTCGGCGACATGTACGGGCGCAAGGGCGCCTTCATGACCTCGATCGTGATCTTCCTGGTCGGCTCCGCGCTCAGCGGTATGGCCCAGGACATGGGGCAGCTCATCGGCTTCCGTGCCGTTCAGGGTCTGGGCGCCGGTGGTCTGATGGTCGGCGTCATGGCGATCATCGGTGACCTGATTCCGCCGCGGGAGCGCGGAAAGTACCAGGGCATGATGGCCGGCATCATGGCGCTCGCCATGATCGGCGGACCGCTCATCGGCGGCACCATCACCGACCACTGGGGCTGGCGCTGGTCCTTCTACATCAACCTGCCGCTCGGCATCGTCGCGCTCCTCGCCATCAGCGCCGTACTGCACCTGCCGAAGAAGCGCGTCCAGGCGAAGATCGACTACCTCGGCGCCGGACTGCTGGCCCTCGGTATCTCGTCCATCGTGCTGGTCACCACCTGGGGCGGCAGCGAGTACGCCTGGGGCTCGGCCAGGATCATGGAGCTCATCGGCATCGGTGTCGCCGCGCTGGTCGGCTTCGTCTTCGTGCAGACCAAGGCCGCCGCGCCGATCATGCCGCTGCACATCTTCCGCAGCCGCAACTTCACGCTGATGTCGATCATCGGCTTCATCACCGGCTTCGTGATGTTCGGCGCCACGCTCTTCCTGCCGCTGTACCAGCAGTCCGTGCAGGGCGCGTCCGCGACCAACTCCGGGCTGCTCCTGCTGCCGATGCTCGGCGCGATGCTGGTGACCTCGATGGTCGCCGGCCGGGTCACCACCGGCACCGGGCGCTACAAGGCCTTCCCGATCGTCGGCGGCGTGCTCATGGCGGTCGGCCTGTTCCTGCTCTCTCAGATGGACACCGGTACGACCCGGTTCACCTCCGGCCTGTACATGGCCGTGCTCGGCCTCGGCATGGGCTGCCTGATGCAGATCACCATGCTGGTCGCGCAGAACAGCGTCGAGATGAAGGACATGGGCGTCGCGTCCTCGTCCACCACCCTCTTCCGTACGCTCGGCTCGTCCTTCGGCGTCGCGATCATGGGTGCGCTGTTCAATCAGCGGGTTCAGGACGTGATGACCGAGCGGGCCGGGGCGCTGGGGTCCAAGGTCACCGAGCAGTCGGCGCAGCTGGACGCGGCGAGCCTGGCCAAGCTGCCGGCCGCGGCGCGGGAGGCGTACCAGTACGCGGTGTCCTCCGGAACGCACTCCGCGTTCCTGCTGGGTGCGGTGGTGTCGGTGGGGGCGCTGGTGGCCGCGGTGTTCGTGAAGGAGGTTCCGCTGCGGGGGGCGGGTGCGGATGCGTCGGAGCCGGAGGGCTCGGCCGAGGGTGCGGTGAGCGACTCGGCGCCGAAGCCGACCGTCGCCGAGACCGTCTGATCTAGCCCGACCCGACCTAACCCGATCCGACCCCGCTTGATCCGAAGACCCCCGGAGTGTCCGCCCCGGGGGTCTTCTCCTGTACGCGCCCGGTGCGATCTCGAAACGCCGGTCGAGCCGAGGCTTTCAGGGGCGCGGGGAACTGCGCGCCAAGCCCCCACCGGCCCGCAGCCGAACGCATCGGCTGGGCGGGGGACTGGCCGAGCCGGGCCAGGCCGACGGCAACGGCAACGGCAACGGCAACGGCAACGGCAACGGCAACGGCAACGGCAACGGCAGCGGCAGCGGCAGCGGCAACCGGTACTCGCTCACCGGCATCAGGTCGGCAGCATCGGATAGCTGCCGGTGCTCGTCGGCGCGTGCTCCGGGAGCCACAGCACCGCGACCGCGCCCTCCGCGGGCACGTGCTCGGGAGCCCCGGCGGGCCGGACGTTTCGGAAGGTCAGCCGCGCGCCGAGCACGCGGGCCTGACCGGCCGCGATGGTGAGGCCGAGGCCGTGACCGTGGCCCGAGCGGTCGCTGCTGCCGGTACGGAAGCGGCTGGGGCCCTCGGCGAGGAGCTCCTCGGGGAAGCCGGGACCGTGGTCGCGGACCCGGATGACCCGGCCCTCGACCGAGACCTCGATCGGCGGCTTGCCGTGCCGTGCCGCATTGGTCAGCAGGTTGAACAGCACGCGCTCCAGGCGACGCGGATCCGTCGTGACCTCCGACTCGTGGATCACGCGTACGTCGACGTCGGCGTCCTTGGCGGCCACGCGCCGCGACACGAACTCGCCGAGCAGGATGTCCTGGAGTTCGGCCCGCTCGGAGGCGCCGTCCAGCCGCGCCACTTCGAGGACGTCCTCGACCAGGGTCCGCATGGCCTGGGCACGGTCGCGGACGAGCTCCGTGGGGCGGCCGGGGGGAAGGAGTTCCGCGGCCGTCAGCAGGCCGGTCACCGGAGTGCGCAGTTCGTGGGCGATGTCGGCGGTCACCCGGCGCTCGGCCTCGATGCGCTGCTGGAGCGCGTCCGCCATGGCGTCCACCGCGCGCGCGAGGTCGTCGGTCTCGTCCCGTACGACCCCGCCGATCGCTTCCCGGACCCGTACGTCGGTCTCACCCTTGGCGACCTGGTTCGCCGCGGCGGCGGCCTTGCGCAGCCGGCGCGAGAGCTGACCGCCGATCAGCACGCCGAGCGCGCTGCCGCCGAAGACGACCGCGATCGAGCCGATGATCAGCGCCTGGTCGAGGTCCTTCATGACGTCGGTGTTGCGGTCCGTGAAACCGGTGTGGAGCGAGAGGACGCGGCCGTCCTTGAGGGGTACGGCCGCCCAGATGTCCGGGACCCCGTTCGGACGGTCGGCCACAAAGGTGGCCCGCCGGCCCTGCATGACCTTCGCCAGCAGGTCCTTCGGGATGGCCGGGTCGTCGACCTTGACCCCGAAGGCCTGGGTCCGCCCGGACACGTACATGCGCTCGGCGACCGTGATGCGCTCGTCCGCCAGGTCGCGCGAGTTGTCGAGCATCGAGACGCGCGCCGCGTTGTGCACGACGAGGCTGAGCGCGACCGCGACCAGCGCGCCGACCATGGCGATCGCCGCGCTGAGCTTCCACCGGATGCCCGTGCGAATGCCGGAGTTCCCGGCGGCGGCCATGCGCATGCCCACAGGCACGCCACGGTCGGCAGATGGGCTCCGACCGACGGATGCGACCCGCCCGGCAGATGGGCCCCGGCCGACGAGTGTGCCCGGTCCGACGGGTGTGCCCCGGCCGACAGGTGTGTTCCGGCCAGCAGGTGTGTTCCGGCCGGTCCGACTGCTCCCGATCATCGGACTGTTCCCCGTCACCGAGCCGTACCCGTCGGCGGAGCCGTACCCGTTGACCGGCCCGCGCCCGTCGCCCCTGTCGCGCCCGTCGCGCCCGCCGGCCGGTCTGTTGGGGCCGGTCGGGCCGTTGCCGCCCGCCGGAGTCCGGCGCCGAAATATCCCCCGCATGTCCCTGCTCAGGCCTTCAACTTGTAGCCGAAGCCGCGGACCGTCTCGATCCGGTCCTGGCCGATCTTCGTCCGCAGCCGCTGTACGTGGACGTCGACGACTCGGGTGTCCCCGCCCCAGCCGTAGTCCCACACGCGTTCGAGCAGCTTGTCGCGGCTCAGCACCGTTCCCGGCGCGGAGGAGAACTCCAGCAGCAGCCGCATCTCGGTGGGCGTCAGGGCCACCGGCGCACCGCCCTTGAGTACCTCCATGCCCTCGGTGTCGATCTCCAGGTCGCCGAAGGAGAGCACCCCGCCGTCGACGGGCGAGGCCTCTTCGGGGGCTCCGTTCGGACCGCTCGCGTGTCCGAAACGGCGCAGCACCGCGCGGATCCGGGCGACCAGCACGGCCCCGTCGAAGGGCTTGGTCACGTAGTCGTCGGCGCCCGCCTCCAGGCCCAGCACGACGTCGATCGAGTCGGCGCGCGCGGACAGCATGATCACGGGGACGGTGGACTCGTCACGGATGCGGCGGCACAGCGAGACGCCGTCGAGTCCGGGGACCATCACGTCCAGCAGGGCGATGTCGGGACGGTCGGCGCGGAACGCCTCCAGGCCCGACAGCCCGTCGGGCATGGCCGTCACCGCGAAGCCGTCGCGCTCGAGAGCGAGCTGTGTGGCCTCGCGGATGACGTCGTCGTCCTCGACGAACAGGACGTGGGTCTGTTCTGCCATCCGGCTGCTCCGTCTGCGCTCAGTTCGCGGGAGCGGGCGTGTCCGCGCCGCCCACCGCGTTGCTGTAGTCGTTGTGCGTCCGGGACCTCTCGGTGAAGTGGGTCGCGGTCCACCCGTAGGTGATCACCTCTTCACTGGAGGGGTACTCCACCGGGTCGCCCTTCTTGTACAACTGCTGGGTGATCACCAGGTCGCCACGGTCGATCTCCGCGTAGACCGGCGGCTCCTCGGCCTTGAAGACATTCTCGTACCTGCCGCTTTCCTCGCGGTAGACGTACGAGCCGATCCCCACGGCATCCCCGCAGGTCATGACGTTGACCACGACGTCATCCGTGGTTCCTCCGGTCAGATCCCCGTACGACACGTCGACCGGGTACTCGTCGGCGACGCACGGTTTCGTCAGCGCGCTCTTGACCGAGTCGCTGACCTCCGGATCGTCCTTGACGAGCTTGACCGCGTCCACGCGCTTGGGCGTCTTGGACGGGGAGGCGGAGCGCGCGGGGCTCGGGGCCGCCCCCTTCGCCACCGCCTCACTGCTCGCCGGGCCCTCGTCGCGGGCGCCCGTGCCACCCGTGGCGCAGGCGGTCAGGAAAAGGCCGAGGGCGGCGAGCGCGGCCGTCACCGCGCTCCCCGCCTTCAGGACCTGCCTGGCCCGATTTCCTAGGCCGCGCAACGCTCCCGCTCCTCACGTTCGAGCGCGCGTGCGTCCAGGTCGCGGCTCTCCAGCTCCTCGCGGAGCCGGGCGAGCGCCCGGTGCAGCGTGCTCTTGACCGTTCCGGCCGACATGCCGAGGGCGGCGGCCGTCTCCTCCGTGGACATCTGCTCCCAGTGTCGCAGCACCACGACGCTGCGTTGCTTGGGAGCGAGAACCTTCATGATGTCCATAAGGAGCGCGCGGTCCGCGTGCTGCTCGGTCGAGTCGTCGACGCAGGCGTCCGGGAGCTGCTCGGTGGGTACCTCTTCGAGTTTCCGCGCCCGCCACCACTCGGTCCGCGTGTTGATCATCACGCGGCGCAGATAGGCGTCCGCGAGCCGCTTGTCCGCGATGCCGTCCCAGCGGCCGTACGTCCGTACGAGCGCGGTCTGCAGGAGGTCCTGGGCGTCGACGGGGTCGGGGACCAGGCGACGGGCACTGCGCAGCAGCGCGTCCTGCCGAGTGCGGACGTACTCCTCGAATTCGAGCACCTCGCCGTGCGCCATGATCAACCGCCTCCATCCCCGTTTCCGACGTGGCTGGCTCGCGCCTGCTGCCGGTTGTCCGTTTCCTGTGTCCCGCTGTCGTTCTGCTGTGTGCGGTACGGAAATGAAGCTACGGAGGGGTTGTCACGGGGTTGTCCGAGGCAGCCTTCGGTGAGCGCTCGGCTGTACGTCGGTTGTGTAACGGATGTATGAGGTGGGTAAGGCGGTGTGGTTACAAGTCCCGGTTGGGGTGGTTTTGCGGGTGTGACCGGTGTCCTGGGGGCGGTGACTAGGTCAAGGGCAGCCGATACAAACCACCCGGGAGCGGCTCGACGAGTCCGTCGGCGACGAGTCCGTCGAGGGCGCGGGCCCGCTGCACGGGCTCGTCCCACACGCGATCGAGTACGGACTGCGGGACCGGGCCCTCGACGGACTCCCTCAGTACGGCGAGGAGTTTGCCGCGCACCTGGCGGTCCGTGCCCGCGTACGTCTGGCCGCGCCGCGGCGGCCCGTCGTGCGCAGGCTTGCCCGCCAGCCGCCAGGCGCACTGCGCGGCGATCGGGCAGCGCTGGCAGGCCTCGTTCTTCGCCGTGCAGATCAGTGCGCCGAGCTCCATGGAGGCGGCGGCCCAGTGGGAGGCGGTCCTCTCGTTCTCGGGCAGGAGGGCACGGGCGAGCTTGCGCTCGGCGGCGGTGGTCGCGTTCGGCGGGTACTGCACGCCGCTGACGGCTCGTGCGAACACCCTTCGGACATTGGTGTCCAGCACGGCATGCCGCTGCCCGTACGCGAACGAGGCGACGGCGGCGGCCGTGTACTCCCCGATACCGGGCAGCGCGAGCAGTTGAGCGTGCTCCGTGGGTACGTCGCCGCCGTGCCGTTCCGTTATGGCGACCGCGGCGCCGTGCAGCCGGAGCGCGCGGCGGGGGTAGCCGAGCCGGCCCCAGGCGCGGACGGCTTCGCCCGGGGCCTCCTTGGCCAGGTCGGCGGGGCGGGGCCAGCGGGCGACCCACTGCTCGTACACGGGCAGGACACGGCTGACCGGGGTCTGCTGCAACATGAACTCACTGACCATCACGCCCCAGGGGCCGGCGTCGGGGCGGCGCCAGGGGAGGTCACGGGCGTGCTCGTCGAACCAGGTGATCACCGGTTCGTGCAGGGTCTTGCCGGCGGCGTCGGGCTGGGGGCTGGGTGTGGGCATGGTGGGTGCAGTCATGGCAGTTCCGATCCTGCCATGCGCGGGTGGGGCTACGCGGTTTCCTCCGAGGCGCGGAGGAGTGGCTTTTCGCGGCCGGGCCCGGCAGCCCCCGGAGGGCGGGAAGGGGCGGTGTGGGGCAACTCGGCCGGTGTGCCGGAATGATGATCCGGAAAAGTTGGCGCTCAGGGCGGCGGGTGGGGCGAGCGCCGGCGTGGATCTCTCGTACAGTTTGCGCCGTGGGATCTATGCGCAATCCGGTCGGGCCACTTCCCTCCACGATCTACTGGCGTCGGAGGGCCGTTCTGCTGTCCCTGGTAGCGCTGTTGGCGCTGCTGATCGTCTGGGTCGTCAGCAGCGGCGGCGGTGGCGGCAAGAAGAACGCGGACGGGTCCAACGGGAAGAACCCCGTGCAGACGATCACCCCGGGCCCCTCCGGTTCCGGACCCGCGATCAGCCAACACCCGGGCGGCCGCGACGAGTCCAGCCCCGGCGCGAGTACCGGCACGGCAAGCGGCGGCGGCAGTGGCAGTGGCGGCGGCAGTGGCGGTAGCGGGGACGGCTCCGGCGGGAACGGCGGCGCGGGCGGCGGTGGCTCGGCAGGCGGTTCCGGCGGTGGCACCAGCTCCGGGGATCAGGTACCGGCCGGCTCCACCCTCCCCAACTGCACTGCGGACGCGGTCAAGTTGACCCTGCACAGCGCGCACAACACGTACGCCCCCGGGGACAAGCCCTCGATCGAGCTGATCGCGAAGAACTCCTCCGCCAGCGACTGCAAGGTCGATCTCGGCCCGAAGAGCGCGGTACTGACGATCACTCAGGCCGGCGGCGACAAGAGCTTCTGGTCCTCGAGCGACTGCCCCAAGGACGCCGCCAGTCTCTTCTTCCGCGTTCCGGCCGGCGACCAGGTGACCTACACGGTCGACTGGGACCGCACGGCCAGCGCCGCCCAGTGCGCGACACCCCCGGCGGGCTCCGCGACCGCGGGCACCTACCTGGTGGAGGCGAAGGCACCAGGCCTGGCGAAGGCGACGACGTCGTTCGTGCTGTCCCAGGACTGAGCGCGGGGGCGGGAGCCCTCGGAGGGGCGGCCATGGAACCCCCGAGGGCCGAGGCCGACGGGGTGGTGCCCGCACAGCCCACACACGCCCTTGGAGCGCGCCCGGCCCCGTCAAGACTGTCAGGCGTAGCGGGTCGTCAGACGTAGCGGGTCGTCAGACGTAGCGCTCCAGGATCGACGACTCCGCCAGCCGCGACAGCCCCTCACGGACGCTGCGCGCCCGTGCCTCGCCCACCCCGTCGACCGCCTGAAGGTCGTCGACGCTCGCGGCGAGGAGCTTCTGCAGACCGCCGAAGTGCTCCACGAGGCGGTCGATGATCGCGCCGGGCAGACGCGGAACCTTGGCGAGGAGGCGGAAGCCGCGCGGGGAGACCGCGGAGTCGAGCGCCTCGGGGGAGCCGGTGTAGCCCAAGGCTCTCGCCACCGTGGGCAGTTCGAGCAGCTCGGAGTGGGCCAGGGCGTTCAGGTCGGAGAGGGCCTCGTCGACCGTGCGGGAGCGCTTCGCGGTCGGCTCCGGCACGTAGTCCCGGACCACCAGCTCCCGCTCGGGCTCCACGCCCGCGATCAACTCGTCCAGCTGGAGAGCGAGCAGACGCCCGTCCGTGCCCAACTCCACCACGTACTCGGCGATCTCCGTGGCGATGCGCCGCACCATCTCCAGGCGCTGCGCCACCGCCGACACGTCCCGGACGGTGACCAGGTCCTCGATCTCCAGCGCGGAGAGCGTGCCCGCGACCTCGTCGAGGCGGAGCTTGTAGCGCTCCAGGGTCGCGAGGGCCTGGTTGGCGCGGGAGAGGATCGCGGCGGAGTCCTCCAGGACGCGGCGCTGACCGTCGACGTACAGCGCGATCAGACGCATCGACTGGGAGACCGAGACGACGGGGAAGCCGACCTGCTTGCTCACCCGGTCCGCCGTGCGGTGCCGGGTGCCGGTCTCCTCCGTCGGGATCGTCGGGTCGGGCACGAGCTGGACGCCCGCCCGCAGGATCTTGGTGATGTCCTTGTCGACGACGATGCCGCCGTCGAGCTTGCACAGCTCGCGCAACCGGGTCGCCGTGAAGTCGACGTCCAGGACGAAGCCGCCCGTGCACATCGACTCGACGGTCTTGTCCCAGCCGAGCACGATGAGTCCGCCGGTGTTGCCGCGGAGGATTCGCTCGAGCCCGTCGCGCAGGGCCGTGCCAGGTGCCACGGCGCTCAATGAGGCGCGCATCAGGCCATCGGCACCGGAGCTCCCACCGGACTTTCCGGGAGCTGCTGCCCGGTCGTTGGCTGCCACTGCACTCCTCCGGTCGCGGGTTTCCGGTCGCCCAAGATTCGTCCAGGGTTCGTACGGACGGGCGAGACCAGGGCAAAGTCTACCGGCGCTGTTCCTCGTCCCGTGGGGCCTCTCTGCGACGGGAGCGTGGAAGGACCCGCAGCGCGTCGCCCATGTCGGCGACTTCCAGGACCTTCATACCGGCAGGGATCTTGCCCGGATCGCTCGGAACGAGGGCGTGTGTGAAGCCCAGACGGTGGGCTTCGGCGAGCCGCCGCTGCACTCCCGTCACCCGTCTGACCTCGCCCGCGAGCCCTACTTCGCCGATCGCCACGAGGTTCTTGGGGAGCGGGGTGTCACTCGCCGCCGACGCGAGCGCGAGGGCGATGGCGAGGTCCGCGGCGGGCTCGGAGAGCTTCACGCCGCCCACCGTCGCCGAGTAGATGTCCCGCTTCCCGAGGGCGCTGATCCGGCCCCGCTGCTCCAGGACCGCCAGCATCATCGAGACCCGGGAGGTCTCCAGGCCGGACGTCGTACGACGGGGGGAGGGGATCTGGGAGTCGACGGTGAGGGCCTGCACCTCGGCCACCAGCGGGCGGCGGCCCTCCAGGGTGACCGTCAGGCAGGTGCCGGGGACGGGCTCGGCACGGCGGGTGAGAAAGAGGCCGGAGGGGTCCGCGAGGCCCGTGATGCCCTCGTCGTGCAGCTCGAAGCAGCCGACCTCGTCCGTCGTCCCGTACCGGTTCTTGACCCCTCGGACGAGACGCAGGCGCGCGTGGCGGTCGCCCTCGAAGCTCAGGACGACGTCCACGAGGTGTTCGAGCAGGCGGGGGCCCGCGATCGCGCCGTCCTTGGTGACATGGCCCACAAGGAGCGTGGACATGCCGCGCTCCTTGGAGACACGGATGAGCGCCCCGGCGACCTCCCGCACCTGGGCCATGCCGCCGGGCGCCCCGTCGATCTCCGGAGAGGCGACCGTCTGGACCGAGTCCAGGATGAGGAGCGAGGGCTTCACGGCGTCCAAGTGGCCGAGCACGGCGGCCAGGTCGGTCTCCGCCGCCAGATACAGGTGGTCGTCGATCGCCTTGATGCGGTCGGCGCGCAGACGGACCTGGCCGGCGGACTCCTCACCCGTCACGTACAGCGTGCGGTGCTCGTCGCTCGCTGCCTTCGCCGCCACGTCCAGGAGGAGCGTGGACTTGCCCACACCGGGCTCGCCCGCGATCAGGACGACCGCGCCGGGCACGAGACCGCCGCCGAGGACGCGGTCCAGCTCGGGTACGCCGGTGGAGCGGGCCGTGGCCTGGCGGCCGTCGACCTGCCCGATCGGCACCGCGGAGGTGGTGACGCGGCCCGGTGTCGTCGTACGGACCGCGGGCGCGCCGTACTCCTCGACCGTGCCCCACGCCTGGCATTCGGGGCAGCGGCCGAGCCACTTGGCCGTCTGCCATCCGCACTCGGTGCAGCGGTAGGACGGCCGGTCCTTCGCGGTTTTCGTACGGGCAGCCATGACGGAACCGTAGCCGAGAGGACTGACAGCACGGGCGGGCCCGCTCGGCGGGGCATCTGCCATGGCCTGCCGTTGCCGCCTGTGACGGTGTGGGCCACGGAATCGGGGGCTCCTGTCCCCCTTTGAGGGATCGTTTCACCCGTACGGATTAAATGTGCTCAAGGGGGAAGAAGGGGCCACCCTGGGGCACCTACGGTCGCACGGGTGATGAGCAGCAGTCCGGAGACCTCCACGCACACCACCGGCGCACACCGGGCGCACGGAGACGCACGTAAGCGGGTGACCGCGCCCCGTGGCGCGCACACCCGCACCCTGGCTCAGCGCCCTCCCGCGCGGTACGAGCCCTACTTGGACGGCCTTTTCACCTACTGCCTGTCCGTTCTGTGCGACCACGAGGAGGCCACCGCCGCCCTCGGGGACGCCCTCGCGCTGGCCGAGCGCCGTGGCCAGCGCGGCCCGGCGTCCGCGGACGACCGCAGGGCCTGGCTGTACGCCCTCGCCCGCTGGTCCTGTCTGCGCAAGCTCACCGAGGCCCGGCGCAGGCGCCAGGCGGCCCACGCCTCCGGTCGGGGTACACCCGCCAAGGGCCACAGGGTCCTCTTCAAGGGGCACAAGGAAGCCGCCGACCGGAGTGCGGCCGAGGCGCTGAGCGCCCCCGTCTCCGAGGAGGCGCAGGACCGGCGCCGGCACGAACTCGCCCTGTTGGCCTGGCCGGAGGCGGCCGGTACCACCCCCGAGCAGCGCGAGGCGCTCGAACTCGCCGTGCGCCACCAGCTCGCCGCCGCCGAAGTCGCCGCCGTCCTCGGCCTGGACCCCGTCAAGGCGCGCGAACTGCTCGCCACCGCCGCCTGCGAGGTCGAACGCACCCGCGCCGCCCTCGCCGTCGTGGAGACCGGCACCTGTCCGAGCGTCGCCCGCCTCACCGGCGACAACCAGCTCGTCCTGAGCACCACCCTGCGCCGGGAACTGGTCCGGCACGTCGACGACTGTCCGCGGTGTCGCCGTACCGCCGAGCGCGCCGCGCCCGGCGCCTGGCCCGGCACCAGCGTCACGCCCGCCGCGCTCCCCGTCCTCGAGGCCCCGCGCGCGGCCCTGCACGTCGTGATGGCACACGTCCCGCGCGCGCGAGGCACCGCTCCACGCTTCGACCGGCGCGGTTTCCCCGTGGACCCCAAGGACCACGCCGCCCGCAGGGACCGCCTTCGCGCGCGTGCCGTCACGACGACCGTCGTCGCCACCGTCGTCGCCGCGCCCGTTCTCGCCCTCTGGGCGGCCTACCGCGGCGCGCCCGTCACCGGTGAGGGCGCCGACGGCCGCTCGATCACCGCGAGCGAGGCGCACGGGCCCGACGGCATCACCGGCGAGGAGGCGGGCGGATACGAGAACGCCGGCAACGCCGGCGCCAGACCCGGCGCCCGTTTCGCCAAGGGGAACCGTTCGCCCGACGTCTCCGTGGAGGTCATCAGCGCCCCCAGTGCGGGAAGCGGCGCCGGCCACCTCTCGGTCCGGGCCTCGGGCAGCGGCGACACGACCCTCGTCACGCTCGCCGCCTCCGGGAACTCACCGGTCCACTGGTCCGCCGAAACGGGAGCGTCCTGGCTCTACTTCAGCCAGTCGTCGGGAACGCTGGCTCCCGGAGAAACGTTCACGATCAAGGTGTACGTCGATCGTCTTCGCGAGCCGGTGGGCCCCTGGGGCGCCCGGGTGGCGATCGCACCAGCGGGAGCGGTGGTCACGATCGGGGGGTACGGAACAGCGGGTCCGTCCGCCCCGGGCAGCTCCGGCCCGACGCCCGGCCGTCCCACCCCGTCCGCCCCCGGCCCGACCCCGCCCGCCTCGTCCCCGCCACCGACACCCGGCGACCCCCAGCCGACGCCCACGGACCCGTCGTCCCCGCCACCTTCGTCGGACCCGTCGGACCCGTCGCACCCGTCGGATCCGGGCGGTTCGACGCAGCCGCCCAGCGACAGCTCCGCCCCGACCCCGTCCTCGTGAAGCTCGCGGGGCGGGAAGCGGGGCGGGAAGGGGCGGGAAGACGATGGACCGGGGGGTCTCAGGCGACCGGATCCGCGGGATGCGGCGCCAGCAACGGCAGCTGCGAGGCCAGCCGCTCCTCGCAGAGCTCGACCAGCCGGTCGTACCCCGCCTTGCCCATCAGCTCGATCAGTTCCGGGCGGTACGAGACGTACACCGGGTCGCCCGCGCCGTGTGCCGAGGTCGCCGACGTGCACCACCAGTGCAGGTCGTGGCCGCCCGGACCCCAGCCCCGGCGGTCGTACTCGCCGATGGAGACCTGGAGCACACGCGTGTCGTCGGGCCGGTCGATCCAGTCGTACGTCCGGCGCACGGGCAGCTGCCAGCAGACGTCCGGCTTGGTCTCCAGGGGCTCGCGCCCCTCCTTGATCGCCAGGATGTGCAGCGAGCAGCCCGCGCCGCCGGCGAAGCCGGGCCGGTTCTGGAAGATGCACGAGCCCTGGTAGGGGCGGGTCTGGCGGTCGCCGTCCTCGTCCTCGGAGACCCAGCCGGTCTTCATCCCCACGTCATGGTGCTGCCAGACGTCCGGCGTGAGCCGTGCCACGTGCTCGGCCACCCGCTTCTCGTCGTCCTCGTCGGAGAAGTGGGCCCCGAGCGTGCAGCAGCCGTCGTCGGCGCGACCGGCCTGGATGCCCTGGCAGCCGCTTCCGAAGATGCAGTTCCAGCGAGAGGTCAGCCATGTCAGATCGCACCGGAAGACCTGCTCGTCGTCGGCGGGATCCGGAAACTCCACCCATGCCCGAGCGAAGTCGAGCCCCTTCTCGTCGGACACGGTGGCCTTCGTCGGGGACTTCGTCGGGGACTTCTTGGATGCGGAGGCCTTCGCCTGCGAAGAACCCTTGGCCGATTTGTCGGGCTTCGCCTTTTTCGTCTTTGGCACCCGTCCAGGGTAAGTCGCTTCAGCCCGCTCCGGGGACTGTCGACCGCCGTACTCGCAGTAGCGTTCCGTACATGAGACTCGGTGTCCTCGACGTGGGTTCGAACACGGTGCACCTGCTGGTGGTGGATGCACACCCCGGCGCGCGCCCGCTGCCCGCGCACTCGCACAAGGCCGATTTGCGGCTTGCCCAACTGCTCGACGAGAGCGGGGCGATCGGCCTCGACGGCGTCGAAAAACTGATCGCGACGGTCCGGGACGCCCTGGAGGCCGCCGAGGACAAGGGCGTCGAGGCCCTGCTGCCGTTCGCGACCTCCGCCGTGCGCGAGGCCAGCAACGCCGACGACGTACTGGCCCGGGTACAGGCCGAGACCGGTGTTGAGCTCCAGGTCCTGACCGGGGCGGAAGAGGCCCGGCTGACCTTCCTGGCGGCCCGCCGCTGGTTCGGCTGGTCGGCGGGGAAACTGCTGGTCCTCGACATCGGCGGCGGCTCGCTGGAGATCGCGTACGGCATGGACGAGGAGCCGGACGCGGCGGCGTCGCTGCCGCTCGGCGCCGGACGGCTGACCGCGGGCTGGCTGCCCACCGACCCCGCTGACCCGGCGGAGATCAAGGCCCTGCGCCGCCATGTCCGGACCGAGATCGCCCGTACCGTCGGCGAATTCAGCCGCTTCGGCGCCCCCGACCACGTGGTCGCCACCTCCAAGACCTTCAAGCAGCTCGCCCGCCTGGCCGGCGCCGCCCGCTCCACGGACGGCCTCTACGTCCAGCGCGAACTCAAGCGCCGCTCCCTGGAGGACTGGGTCCCCCGGCTGGCCTCCATGACCGCCGACGAACGCGCCGAACTCCCCGGCGTCTCCCCCGGCCGCTCCGGCCAACTCCTCGCCGGCGCCCTCGTCGCCGAGGGCGCCATGGACCTCTTCGCCGTGGAAACCCTGGAAATCTGCCCCTGGGCACTACGAGAGGGCGTCATCCTCCGCCGCCTGGACCAGATGGCATCAGAGTGACCGAGTAACCGACATCACGTTCCCCGCGCCCCACCAGGGGCGCGGGGAACTGCGCGCCCAGCCCCACACCACCCGCACGCATCCACTGACGCCCGCGCCCCATCAGCGGCGCGAGGGAACTGCGCGCCCAGCCCCAAACCACCCACACCCGCCCACTGACGCCCGCGCCCCACCAGGGGCGCGAGGAACTGCGCGCCCAGCCACAAACCACCCCGCACTCGCCCACGGTGATTCCCGCAATGGCTATAAGGCGCCCCCTCCAAACCCCACCCAAACCACACCCAACGCCGCCCCCCAGCCAACCCCCACCGCCCCCCGCTCAACCGCCGGAGGCTTACGCTGTCCCTCGTGGCAGAACCAGTCGTGCGCATCCCGGATGCGAAGGTCGCGCTGTCCACGGCGTCCGTGTATCCGGAGTCGACGGCGACGGCCTTCGAGATCGCCGCGCGCCTCGGTTACGACGGCGTAGAGGTGATGGTCTGGACCGACCCGGTCAGCCAGGACATCGAAGCCCTCCGCCGCCTCAGCGACTACCACCAGATCCCGATCCTCGCCGTTCACGCCCCCTGCCTGCTGATCACCCAGCGCGTCTGGTCCACCGACCCCTGGGTCAAGCTCCAGCGCGCCCAGGCGGCGGCGGAGAAGCTGGGCGCGTCGACGGTCGTCGTACACCCCCCTTTCCGCTGGCAGCGCCAGTACGCGCGCGACTTCGTCACGGGGATGTGGCGCATGGCGAACGAGACGGACGTACGGTTCGCCGTCGAAAACATGTACCCCTGGCGCTACCGCGACCGCGAGATGCTCGCGTACGCCCCCGACTGGGACGTGACGAAGGACGACTACCGCCACTTCACCATCGACCTCAGCCACACCTCGACGGCCCGCAGCGACGCCCTGCAGATGATCGACCGCATGGGCGACCGCCTCGGCCACGTCCACCTCGCCGACGGCAACGGCTCCAACAAGGACGAGCACCTGGTCCCGGGCCGCGGCACCCAGCCCTGCGCCGAACTGCTGGAGCGCCTCGCGCTCTCCGGCTTCGACGGCCACGTCGTCATCGAGGTCAACACCCGCCGTGCCATGTCCAGCGCCGAACGCGAGGCGGACCTGGCGGAGGCTCTGGCCTTCACCCGCCTGCACCTGGCCTCCGCGGTGAAGGTGCCCCGCCGGTGACGGACGCCGCCACCCCCCGTCGTAGGGGACGGCCTTCCCGTACGGAGACGGAGGCGGCCCCCGCCACCCGCGACCGCATCCTGGACGCCGCCCGCGAGGAGTTCTCCGAGCGCGGCTACGAGAAGACGTCGGTGCGCGGCATCGCCAAGGCCGCCGGGGTGGACTCCGCCCTCGTGCACCACTACTTCGGCACCAAGGAGCAGGTCTTCGAGGCGGCCATCGAGGTCGCGTTCGCGCCCGCCCTGGCCGCGCCCACCGCGGTCGAGGACGGCCCCCTCGACACGGTCGGCGAGCGCCTGACCCGCTTCCTCCTCGGTATCTGGGAGAACCCCACCACTCGGACCCCGCTGCTCGCCATCGTCCGTTCCGCCGTGAACAACGAGACCGCGGCCGCCGTCTTCCGCCGCCTGGTCGCCGCCCAGCTGCTGCGCCGCATCGCGGGCCGCCTCGACCTCCCCGACGCGGAACTGCGCGCCGAACTGGCGGCGGCCCAGCTGGTGGGGGTGGCGATGCTCCGCTACGTCATCAAGGTCGAGCCGCTGGCCTCGGCGGACGTGGAACGCATCGTCGAGCGGGTGGCCCCGGTGGTACAGGGCCACTTGACAGCCCCGTGAGCCGAGCGCCCCTTCAGGGGCGCGGGGAACTGCGCGCTCAGCCACATCGAACCCGCACCACCTACCGAGAACAGCCCCCGGCACTCGCCCCCCGAGACGCGCATCCCGCATTCCGGACGCCCCGTCCGAATCCTGGCGCACCGGCGTAGGCTCGACCTCAGTCATTACTCTCCGAAGGAGCGAGCGACGATGCCCGAGCTGAGGTCCCGCACAGTCACCCACGGCCGCAATATGGCGGGCGCACGCGCCCTGATGCGCGCCTCCGGTGTACCGGGCGCGGACATCGGACGGAAGCCGATCATCGCGGTCGCCAACTCCTTCACGGAGTTCGTGCCGGGCCACACCCACCTCCAGCCCGTCGGCCGCATCGTCAGCGAGGCGATCACCGCGGCCGGGGGCATCGCGCGCGAGTTCAACACGATCGCGGTCGACGACGGCATTGCGATGGGCCACGGCGGCATGCTGTACTCCCTGCCCTCCCGCGACCTGATCGCGGACTCGGTCGAGTACATGGTGGAAGCCCACTGTGCCGACGCCCTGATCTGCATCTCGAACTGCGACAAGATCACCCCCGGCATGCTCATGGCGGCTCTGCGCCTGAACATCCCGACGGTCTTCGTCTCCGGCGGCCCGATGGAGTCCGGCCGCGCCACCCTGGTCGACGGCACGGTCCGTACGCTCGACCTGGTCGACGCGATCTCCGACGCGGTGAACGACAAGATCTCGGACGAGGACATCCTCCGTATCGAGGAGAACGCCTGTCCGACCTGTGGCTCCTGCTCCGGCATGTTCACCGCCAACTCGATGAACTGCCTGACCGAGGCCATCGGCCTGTCCCTCCCCGGCAACGGCTCGGTGCTCGCCACCCACACGGCCCGCAAGGGTCTGTACGAGGACGCGGCCCGCACGGTGGTCGAGATCACGCACCGCTATTACGACCAGGACGACGAGTCGGTCCTGCCCCGCAACATCGCCACGCACGCCGCGTTCGAGAACGCCATGGCCCTCGACATCGCCATGGGCGGCTCCACCAACACGATCCTGCACCTGCTGGCCGCCGCCCAGGAGGCGGGCGTCCCCTTCGGCCTGGACGAGATCAACGAGGTCTCGCGCCGCGTGCCGTGCCTCGCCAAGGTCGCCCCGAACGTCGCCAAGGACCGCACGTACTACATGGAGGACGTGCACCGGGCAGGCGGCATCCCCGCCCTGCTGGGCGAACTGCACCGCGCGGGCCTTCTGAACGAGGACGTCCACTCGGTCCACAGCCCGTCCCTCTCCGACTGGATGAAGATGTGGGACGTGCGCGCCGGCTCCCCGTCCCCCGAGGCGATCGAACTGTGGCACGCGGCCCCCGGCTGCGTCCGCTCCTCCGAGGCCTTCTCCCAGTCCGAGCGCTGGGAGGCCCTCGACGAGGACGCCGAGAACGGCTGCATCCGCTCCGCCGAGCACGCCTACTCCAAGGACGGCGGCCTCGCGGTCCTCAAGGGCAACCTGGCCGTCGACGGCTGCGTCGTGAAGACGGCCGGCGTCGACGAGTCCATCTGGACCTTCGAGGGTCCGGCGGTCGTCTGCGAGTCCCAGGACGAGGCCGTCGACAAGATCCTCCGCAAGGAGATCACCCATGGTGATGTCGTCGTCATCCGCTACGAGGGCCCCAAGGGCGGCCCGGGTATGCAGGAGATGCTCTACCCGACGTCCTTCCTCAAGGGCCGCGGCCTCGGCAAGACCTGCGCCCTGATCACCGACGGCCGCTTCTCCGGCGGCACCTCGGGCCTGTCCATCGGCCACGCCTCCCCCGAGGCGGCCTCCGGCGGCACCATCGCCCTGGTCCAGGACGGCGACCGCATCCACATCGACATCCCGAACCGCTCGATCGAACTCCTGGTCTCCGACGAGGAACTCGCCACCCGCCGCGACGCCCTGAACGGCGTCTACGCCCCCGCAAACCGCGACCGCAAGGTCTCCGCCGCCCTCCGCGCCTACGCCGCGATGGCAACGAGCGCGGACAAGGGCGCGGTACGAGACGTCTCGAAGCTGGGCTGATCCGACTCCGGAAGCTTTTCAAGGGGCCGCTTCTTCGGAAGCGGCCCCTTTGCTCTGCCCCTTTGGCTCACCAGGCCGCCGGATCGTCCCCCGCCACGCCGAACACGGTCCCGTCGGGAGCACTCGCGTAGACGTGGCCATCGGCGATCACCGGCGTCTGCAGTCCGGCCGCGACCCGGTCCGACTTCGTTGCGAGCCTTGTCCGGGTCTCGCCGACGAGCTTTCCCCGGTCGGCGTCCACGGCGAGCAGCCGCCCGTCGGCCGCGGTGAAGTACACGTGCTTGGCGTCGGCGGCCGGTGCCGAACCCCAGCTCACGGCGGTCTCGAGGCGCCAGCGCTGCTTCCGGGCGTCCATGTCGACGGCCACCAATGCACCGAGGGTGCTCATCATGTAGACGGTGCTCCCGCGGACGGTGGTCTGAGCCTGCGGCAGCGCCACATCGAGCCCCACGCGGTGCGACGTCTTGCTCTTCGGGTCGTACTGCACCAGGGCGACGGTCTGGGTGTTCTTGTTGACCGACGTGAAGGACATGGTGCCCCGCCATGCGCCGACCGGATACAGCGTGCCCTTGAGACCGGTGTTCCACCGCACGTCGCCGGTCTCCGGATCCACCGCGGTCACCTGCGTACGCGTTCCGTCGCCCGTCGTGCTCGTGGCGTAGGCGAGCTCGTCCCCGGCGAACGCGGTGATGTTCTCCACCGTCTGTCCCGGCAGCCGGCGGCTCCAACGGCTCTCACCCGTGGCGCCGTCCACCCCGCTGACCGTCCCGTCGGCACGGGTGAGGAGCACCATGCCCCCCACCTGCTGCCACCGGTCGTACGCCGTAAGGTCCATCTTCCAGCGCACCTTGCCCGAGGCCGGATCGAGCGCCTCCAGGAGCCGGCCGGCGTGGGTCACGGCATGCACGAGGCCGCCCGACATGACGGGTGCCCCGTCCGGGAGGCTCTGCTCGGCCGAGGTGTGACGCCACAGCACCTTGCCGTCGACCGGGTCGAGGGCGGAGACCAGTCCCGGCTGGGCACAGAACAACTTCCCGCCTCCGTACGAGCATTGGGGTGTCCCACTTGCTCGGGCCGCGGGCTTCGTGTCCCACCCGCTGAAGGCGGCCGGTGCGGACCGCTGCTCACGGTCCGGCGGAGCGGCGCTGCTGTCGTCCTGTCCGAGCAACCGGGTCGTGGCCAATGTCCCGCCCGCGACAAGGACGAGAGCGCCGACGGCGAGGGCGACGCGCCTGAGAGCGCGGCCCTTGGGTCGTCGCGCGGACGGCGGAGACTCCGCGTCGGCAGGGGCGGACGGGGTGGCGGGGGCAGACGGGGCGTCGGCCTGGTTGGTGCGCTGAGCCGGAATGAACGCCTGCGTGTCGTACGAAGCCGCCACCGAGCGCAGCTCCCGCATCAGCTCGTCGGGCGTCGGCCGGTCCTCGGGCTCTTTGGCGAGGCAGCGGGTTATGAGCGGTGCGAGGTTGCGGGGCACGTCGGTCAGGTCCGGCTCGTCGTGGACGACTTGGTAGGCGACGACGTAGGGGCTGTCGGAGTCGAAGGGGCCACGGCCCGTCGCCGCGTGCACCATCACCGAGCCCAGGGCGAAGATGTCGGCGGCCGGTCCCACCTCCCGCGGACGGCGGAACTGCTCGGGCGCCATGAACGGCGGCGTTCCGATCAATTTGCCTGTTTCGGTCCGCAGTTCACTGTCCGACGGCCGCGAAATACCGAAGTCGATGACCTTGGGGCCGTCTTCGGCGAGCAGGACGTTGCTGGGCTTGAGATCCCGGTGTACGACTCCCACCCGATGGATGTCGCGCAGCGCCTCGGCCAGCCCGGCCATCAGCCGGCGCAGTTGGGAGGCGGGCATGGGCCCGTTCCGTTTCACCTGTTCGGCGAGGGTCGGGCCCGGTATGAACAGGGTCGCCATCCAGGGGCGCTCGGCCTCAGGGTCGGCGTCGACCACGGGCGCGGTGAACGCTCCGCTCACCCGCCGCGCCGCGGCGATCTCCTGCCGGAAACGCCCCCTGAACTCGGGGTCCATGGCGAACGCGGCATGCACGACCTTCACCGCGAGCCGCAGCCCCGAACCGCTGCGGGCCAGATGGACCACGCCCATGCCACCGGATCCGAGGCGCTCGTCCAGGCGGTACTGCCCCGCGTACTCGGGAAGTTCCGCTTCCGGATCCGCTCCGGAGTTCCGCTGTGGCGCCATGGACCCACCCCCGTGCTGTTCGTCCGCGCGCGCGACGCACGGAGCCTAGTCGATTCCTCGTGCGAGACCGAGGCGGCTTGCTAGCCTCCGCGTGCGACAGGCGTACACATGTGCACTGCCTGCATCCATCGGTCCACCGATTCATCTGCTCGATCTGTTCCATCTGATTCAACGGGGGAGGCCTCAATGGCTGTTGAGCGTATTGAAAACATGGAAAGCAGTGACGAGGAAGCGGTGTCGTCGACGACGACCGCGAGCGCAACCGCAGCGGTCACCTACCCCATCGCACCCGGCTACGCGGTGAACGTCCGCAGCGGCCCCGGCACCAGCTACCGCATCGTGCGGGTCCTGCCCGAGGGCTCACGCGTGTCGATCTTCTGCCAGCGCCCAGGCGAATCCGTGAGCGGCCCATACGGCACTACCAGCATCTGGGACAACATCGCCAACGGCGAGTACATCTCGGACGCCTATGTGAAGACCGGCAGCGACGGCTACGTCGCGCCGCGCTGCTCCTGAGAAGAAGGAGACGGACGACATCATGACTCCCTTGCGCAGACGGAGCATGCTGGTCGGAGGGCTCGCCGCCACCGTCATGCTGGTGGTGGGAGCCGCTTCCGAGGCTGCCGCAGCCACCAGGACCTACCCCATAGCCCCCGGGTACTCGGTGAACGTGCGCTCCGGCCCCAGCATTTACTACAGCATCGTGCGGACGTTGGTGCCGGGCTCGTCCGTTCCCATCTACTGCCAGGCTCCGGGAGACACGGTCACCGGCCCCTACGGGACCTCGAACATTTGGGACAACATCGCCAACGGACAGTTCGTGGCCGACGCGTACGTGAAGACGGGCAGCGACGGCTACGTCGCACCGGTCTGCTCCTGAACGCTTGAAGGCCTGGGGCCCCGCGCCGACCGGAGCGATAATCGTCGAGTGAGTGACGAGAACCAGTCCGGTACCCCCGCGGGACCCCAGCCCGAACCCCTCCGCTTCTTCGGGACGACCTGGGTGGCCCAGAACGGCGGCTACACGGCCCGCCGCATCGCCGTGGCCGTCGGCTCGCTCGCCGCCGCGGTCGCCGCCTGTTTCGTGCTCCGCTTCGCCTACCAGGGCCTGGCGATCGCGGACGTCGGCAAACCGGTGACCCTCCTGGTCGTGGTCATGTTCGCGGTGTGCAGCGCGCTCGCGTTCCGCCACACCTGGGACGCCTTCTCCAAGCGCCCCGACCCCGACCGCCAGGCCTCCCTCCGGGGCCTCCTGGCCATCGGCTTCATCGGCTCCCTCCTCGCCTACGCCTTCCGCACCCTCACCGAGGCCCCGGGCGAGAAACTCGCCCGCGAGGAGTACGAGGAGGCGCGCCGCCAGTACGAGCGCCGCTCCCGCAACCCCTCCAAAAAACGCCGCCGCCCCTGACACACCCCCTGGCGTCCCTTCGCCGGCAGACGCCGCCCAGTTCCCCACGCCCTCAAGAGCGCCGGGGGCACTGGGGCACTGGGGCGCAGCCCCGTGCCCCAGGGGCGCGGGGAACTGCGCGCCCAGCCCCCACCAC